>NZ_WBYR01000005.1:0-162603 GCF_013283315.1 Marinobacterium sp. xm-g-59
TTCAACTGCGTTAACAACCTGCAATTTAAAGCCCAATGTGTAATCGCGTTGGGTACGCTTGCGCCTTGGTGTTATTGCCTTTTCCATAATAGGTCCTCAATGTGTAAACCTATTTCAGGACGGGACAGTGTCAAAGGCTAAAAAGCCAATGACGCTAGAGTCCTTATTGCCAAAAATCGTGCTAGCCCCCACCACTGCGGTGATGTTGGTCTGTATGTATGGCTTTATGATTTGGACCGGAGCGCTATCTTTTACCAAGAGTCGAATGTTGCCTCAGTGGGACTTTGTCGGCTTTGATCAATACGCCAAGCTGTTTGCCAACCCTCGTTGGGATGTGGCTCTGAATAACCTGGTAGTGTTTGGCGTTCTGTTTATCGCGGTCTCGTTACTGCTAGGTCTGTTCCTAGCGATCCTACTGGATCAAAAAATTCGTTTAGAGGGTACGCTGCGTACCATCTATCTCTACCCCATGGCGGTCTCGTTTGTGGTCACGGGTACGGCCTGGAAGTGGATCCTCAACCCAGGTCTAGGTCTTGAGAAACTGGTCCGTGATTTAGGCTTCGAGAACTTCGAGTTCCGCTGGCTGGTTGAGCAGGACATGGCGATCTACACCATCGTGATTGCAGCGGTATGGCAGTCGAGTGGTTTTGTTATGGCGATGTTCCTTGCGGGCCTTCGTGGTGTTGACGACAGCTTGATTAAAGCAGCTGAGATTGACGGCGCGAGCAAGATGAAAGCCTATTGGTATGTGATTCTGCCTATTCTGCGTCCGGTCTTCTTCAGTGCGATTGTCATTCTCTCTCACATTGCGATTAAGAGCTTCGACCTTGTTCAAGCGTTGACTGGCGGTGGTCCGGGTTACGCGTCTGACCTACCGGCTAACTTTATGTACACCTACGCCTTTAACCGAGCGCAGATGGGTGTGGGTGCCTCCAGTGCGATGATTATGTTGATGGGTGTGTTGGCGATTATTGTGCCGTACCTCTACTCAGAACTACGAGGTGGAAAAAATGGTCGCTAATCGTTCATTTAACTTAGGTCGTCTATTTATTTATGGCTGTCTGCTTGCGTTTGCGCTGTTCTACCTAGCGCCACTCTATGTGATGCTGACAACCTCGTTTAAAGACATCGAAGAGATTCGTAGCGGTAACCTACTGGCACTGCCACAGGATCCAACCCTTTACGCTTGGATCAAAGCGTGGAGCAGTGCGTGTACCGGTTCCGAGTGTCAGGGTCTAGCACCCTTTTTTATGAACAGTGTGAAGATCGTTGTTCCGGCCGTCATTCTGTCGACCGTGATCGGTGCGCTGAACGGCTACGTGCTCTCTAAATGGCGTTTCCGCGGCAGCGACCTAATGTTTGGTATGTTGCTGTTTGGCTGCTTCATTCCGTTTCAGGTGATTTTGCTACCGATGGCGCGTCTACTGGCTGAATTGGGCTTGGCCAACACAGTAACCGGTCTGGTTCTGGTGCATGTGATCTACGGGGTTGCGTTTACGACGCTCTTCTTCCGTAACTTCTATGTCTCTGTACCGACGGAGTTGGTGAAAGCGGCGCAACTGGATGGCGCAAGCTTCTTCCAGATTTTCCGCCACATCTTCTTGCCGGTATCTCTACCTATCTTCACGGTAACGATCATTTGGCAGTTTACCCAGATCTGGAACGACTTCCTATTTGGCGTGGTCTACTCAGGTCCGGGTACGCAGCCGATCACAGTGGCACTGAACAACCTAGTTAATACATCGATGGGCGGTAAAGAGTACAACGTCGATATGGCGGCTGCCGTGATTGCAGCGCTTCCCACTCTACTGGTCTACATCTTTGCAGGTAAATATTTTGTACGCGGCCTGACAGCTGGCGCGGTAAAAGGATAACTATTATGGGCTCTCTATTAATCGATAACGTCACTAAATCCTTTGGTGAAACAGACATCCTAAAAGGGATCAACATCGACATTCAGGATGGTGAATTCCTCATCCTGGTGGGTCCATCAGGCTGTGGTAAGTCGACGCTGATGAATATCATTGCGGGTCTTGAAGATGCGACCAGTGGTACGCTTGAGTTGGCGGGTAAGGATGTGACTTTGGCCTCGCCAAAAGATCGCGACATTGCGATGGTTTTCCAAAGCTACGCGCTCTACCCAACAATGAACGTTGCGCGCAACATCTCCTTTGGCCTTGAGATGCGTAAAGTCCCTAAAGAGGAGCGTGATCGCATCGTCAACGAGGTGGCTAAGCTGCTTCAGATCGATCACCTACTGGATCGTAAGCCGAGCCAGCTTTCGGGTGGTCAGCGTCAACGTGTTGCCATGGGCCGTGCCCTAGCGCGTTCGCCGCGGGTTTTCCTATTCGACGAGCCTCTGTCGAACTTGGATGCTAAGTTGCGTGTAGAGATGCGTACTGAAATCAAGAAGCTGCACAAGCGTCTTGGCACGACCATTGTTTACGTGACGCACGATCAGATCGAAGCGATGACTCTGGCTGATCGTATTGCCGTTATGAAAGATGGCATCGTGCAGCAGTTGGGTACTCCGGACGAGATCTACAACAACCCAGCCAATATGTTTGTCGCAGGATTCATGGGCTCGCCGCCGATGAACTTTATTGAGGTCGACATCAAAGAGGGGCAAGCGGTTGTTGAATCTGCGGGTGAAACTCATCACCTAAAACTACCATGTGCCGAGGCAATTGCTGCAAAAGGCCTTGATCGTGTGGTGTTGGGTATTCGTCCAGAGATGATTACCGAGCCTAAGCCGGCACCTGAAGATCAGGATTGGTTGCACAGCATGAAGCTGGACTTTGATGTTGTGGAGCCTATGGGGGCTGACACCATGGCAATTGGTCAATGGAACGGCATTGATGTTCACTCACGCCTTTCTCCTAAAGCGGGCATGACGGCAGGCGCTGGTACAGAGGTGCAGGTTAATACGGCGAAAGCGGTCGCGTTTGATATCCAAACCGGTGAGCGTATCTGCTAAACCTTGCCCTATATCTGTTGGAGCTTTCTCGAAGAGGAGGCGATGAGCGTTAAAGTATCGCGACCTTTGCAAGATCGCTCCAACGGTTCGTACAGTCTCTCGTTAACGCTTTTTGTTGGAGCCTTATCGTAGATGAGGCGATGAACGGTAAAGCATCGCGACCTTTGCAAGATCGCTCCAACAGTTCGTGCAGTCTCTCGTTAATGCTTTTTGTTGGAGCCTTATCGTAGATGAGGCGATGAACGGTAAAGCATCGCGACCTTTGCAAGATCGCTCCAACGGGGTAGTTAATTCGCCTCTATCTCTTTAAGCGCAGTCTCTAATTGGTCGAGATTCAAAGGCTTCGGCATCACTCGATCGGCCCCTTTCGCCAGCAGGTTGTCCGCCTCATTACCCACCGTGGCACCGGTAACCCCAATAATCGGAAGCGTTGCACCCCAGGACCTAAGCGTTTCGGTCAGTTCATAGCCATCCATTATCGGCATCATGATGTCAGTAATGATTAGGTCAAAGCTCTGCTTAGAGTAGGCGTCTAGGGCTAATTGACCGTTCTCTACATCAACCACCTCGGCACCCTCGCGTGTCAGTATGGTTTTGCCCAGCATTCTTAATGTGGCGGTATCTTCGACCAGTAGTATCTTTTTGCCTTTGATTGCATGCTCTTTTGCTGCTGCTGCTGCTGCTGCTTCTTCGTGTTTGGCCTGTTTGAGTGTGAAACTCAGGGTAAAGATGGCACCCCCTTCAGGGTTAGGGCTGAAGACCAAATCTCCATTAGATAAACTGCGTGCAAGTTCGCGACTGATATGCAGACCGAGACCGGTTCCGAACGCTTTAGTGTCGCCTCGTTCAAAGGCCTCAAAAAGTCGATCAACATCTTTGTCGGGAATGCCTTTGCCATTATCAATGATCTGCAATCGATATTCGGTTTCCTCTTCTAAAGTCTTATGACTTAGATCTAATGTGACCTGAGTGCCCTGACTGTGCACAATGGCATTTTTAGTCATATTAATAATGATTTGGCGAATCTGTTTTTTAAAACCAATATGATTCCCATCACTGTTGCCGCGCACCTGAATATCGACACCGTATTGATTGGCCGTGTAGTAGAGAGTGTGGCTAGCCTCTTTAATGATGCGATAGACCGAAAGTTGGGTCTCGACTCGACTCTCAGTGATTAATGATTTATCGGTGCCTACCCTCATATCATCCAGTACGTCGAGTAGGTGTTGGGACGTGGCATGTGCCTCTTCAACTCGCCGGTTTTGCCCATCTTGAAGTTGCAGCTCATTCAGTTGCATATTTAAGGCGGCAGCAGGGGTTCTTAATTCGTGTCCAATGATGGCAAACATCTTATCTTGCTGCTTTAGTGTTTTTGCAAGCGATGAGGAGGCTTGCATCGCTTGTTCTGAGGTCTCTTCAATCTGGTGAATGGCGCGCAACATAAACCGGAACATCAGTATTAAAAGAAACTGAGTCACCAATGCAAAGAGAATGGATAGCCCTGTTAGTTGATCGGTCCTATCATGTTCTGATGCCAATAAGCTTATATAGGTCTCTTCAGTAACATCATACAATTGCTCTATTTCGTCAAGGACCTCAGTTGCTTTTAAAAAGAGATCGAGATCGTAGTCTTTGGTTGGATCCCTCAACTCCATGAAACGGTATCGATCTAATCGCTCAAAATGCTCAACGATATGCTGTTCGATGATTTCAAAATCGAGTAATAATTCTGACGGGGAGCTACTTGCATTGGCCTGTTCGAAGGCTTCTAAGGTGTTTCGGGTGCTGCTAAGGATCTCCGTAACTCGACCTTTTGCAATGTAAAGATTATTGCGTGAGACCAGGCCAGAATTGGATAATCCCGTTATGCCGCGAACGACACCCATTTTTTCAATCAGATCGGGTAGGTGTACAAAGATGGTTCGGCCGGCTGTGTACGAGAGGGTGCCCTCTTCCAACTGTACTCCTGAATCACGGTAGATTTGAAAAAGCTCTTTTAACAGTTGCTCAGAATAGGCACTCTTTCTTAAAAAGATCTCGTAGTACTGTCCATCGACAGAGAGAATCTGATCGATTTCGGCGTCTGGGTAATCCATCGCTTCTAGCGCTTCGACTAGGTTAAAACTGGCGCTTTCGCAGAGCTGAATGAGCTCACTAGAGGGTGTGGGTTCAATTCGCGCCAGTGTGCAGAGCCCACGAAACTCACCCAGTCTGGTAATGCTGTTGCGATAGAGCTTCTGCTGTTGCGTCGCTCGATCATAAGCGAGATGTCTTTGGTGGTCTGAATAGAATCCTTGCAGCGTGATCCCTACCGCAAAAAAGAATAGACCTTGCATGGCGAGAATGACGACTTTCAGCCAGAGAGGGATGCGTTTAATGCTGTCGAGCATGTGGATCATTGAGAGCACTCATATTTTGTTTATCTATGCGAAGACAACACAACTTTCGCAATCAGTTAGAGTCAGCATAGACGGCTTTGTAGTAAAATCCAGTAAAGTCACAACTTTTTTATCTGTCACTAATGACAGTTTGTTTTTAGGGAACAGATATGGCGCAAAACTCCACCGTTTTTAAAATCTTTCTGCAAATTGCCGATATGGATCGCAACTACTACGTCGATCATTCGTTAACACTTGCCAGACACCCTTCAGAGACAGATGAGCGCATGATGATGCGCCTGTTAGCCTTTGTGATGAACGCGCAAGAGCGTCTGGAGTTTACCCGTGGCCTCTGTGAAGAGGATGAACCCGATCTATGGCTAAAGAGCTACGCTGATGAGATCGAACTCTGGTTAGAAGTGGGCTTGCCGAGTGAAAAGCGCTTGAAGAAGGCGTGCAACCGCTCACAAAAGACGGTTTTGATCACCTATGGCTCGGATCAGGCCTTCAACCCTTGGTGGGAAGGTGTAAAAAAGTTGGTCGCTAGCCAAAATAGTTTGATTATCTACCGCATCAACGAGGATCAAAGTGAGGCGTTAACCGCCTTGGCCGAGCGCGGTGCGCAAATCAGCGCGTCGATTACTGATGGGCAGATCTGGCTCAGTTCAGAGGCTGGCTCAGCGACCATTGATCCGCAACAGATCTACCCAGCCATTTAAAACTCGGCGGCATAAAAGCAACAGTGATTACTGCAGCTGTTGCACCAGATCGTTACAGGTCTGCAGCTCCTGCACAAAGGGTGAGTACTCAGTCGAGTTGACCACCGCTTTGATCGGCTTGTCATCATCGAATGTAATGACCAGCTCGCACTTCCCTTGGTTTGGGCTCTTATTGGGCATCATGTCTGAGTGGTAGGTCCAGACCCAAGTGTGTGGCCCCTCTTGTGCGATGGTACGCGGTTGTCCGAGCTGCATCTCGATGGTTGCTTTGTCCTTCTCAATAAGAAGGTCGCTGATCTCTTCGGTGGTTTTAAACCGAAGGTCCGGTGCTGTAGCACAAGCAGTGATACTGAGAGACGTGAGTATAAGGGCAGTGTGTCTAAACATGGTGATCTCCTTGAGCAGTAACATTAATCTCGTTTAGCCGTTTGCGGTAGGACAAAGGGCATGGATTCACTCGGTGTCCGATTCACTCGAACCGGCCACTGATAGGCGGTTGAAAGGTTGTCATCGGTTAACACGGCATCGGGCGACGCTTGGATCAGCAGTCGTCCTTTCTCAAACAGTGCAATGCTGTCCGAGAACATCGCGGCCAAGTTCAGGTCGTGCATGACGCAGATGACGCCACCGCCAGCGTTGGCATAGTCTCTAGCAAGTTGCATCACTTCGATTTGGTGGCCGATGTCCAAAGAGGAGACTGGCTCATCGAGCAGCAGCCAGTTGGCTTTACCATCGATCACAGGCTGCCAGACTTGTACCAGAATACGTGCCAGTTGAACGCGCTGTTTCTCACCGCCAGAGAGCTCTTGATAAAAACGTGATTCAAAGCCTTCTAAACCGACACGCTGGAGAGCCTGAAATGGACGTTCTGATCGGCGATCTAGGTCCGCCATCTGTACCACTTCCAACACAGTAAAGGGGAAAGCCAACTGGGTCGCTTGCGGTAGAATCGCGCGGCGTTTGGCGAGTGTTTGGTGTGAAAGATCAGCTAGGTTTTCGCCATCAAAATGAATCTCGCCTCGGTAATCAATTTCACCTGAGAGTGCCCTTAATAGGGTGGTTTTCCCCGATCCATTCGGTCCTGCAATCGAGACCAACTGCCCCGGTTCGGCGCGAAAATCGACCTTCGACAGTACCTCGGTTTGGTGGAATCCTACGCTGAGATCCTTGGTGATAATCATGATTAGAGATCCAGCAGATTACGATTACGCAGCAGCAGGTAGAGGAAGAATGGCCCACCCAATATCGCCATGACAATGCCGATGGGTAGCTCCGCCGGTGCAATCAGTGTACGACTGAGAATGTCGGCTAACATAAGAGCAATAGCGCCTAACAGTGCCGCGGCAGGCAGTAGATAGCGATGGTTTGGTCCTATGACCAGGCGCAGCAGGTGGGGCACGATGATGCCGACAAATCCGATCGCACCTGAAACGGCTACGGCGACCCCAACGGATAATCCAACCAGTAGGATAGCGGCTCGTTTAAGACGCTGCACCGAAACGCCTAAATGCATGGCAGCGGCTTCACCCAGCGCTAAACGGTTTAAGCCAGAAGCGAGTAACGGAGCTAACAGTAGCGAGATTAGCATCAACGGCCCAGCGACTTTCAGTGAGCTCCAACTAGCACCGGCAATGGAGCCAAGATTCCAGAAGGTTAGGTTACGCAACTGACTGTCGTTGGAGTAGTAGATCAACAATCCCGACAGTGCCGCAGCAAAGGCGCTGAGTGCTAAGCCAGCTAACAGCATCACGGCGACCGAGGTTCTGCCTTGACGCGTCGCGATCTTGTAGAGAATCAGCATACAGCCCCAGCCACCTAAGAAGGCCGCGATTGGGACCAGAAATCCACCGATACTATTTAAGAGTGAGATGGGTAACAGCCCACCTATGACAATGGCTGTCACGGCACCCAAACCTGCACCGGAGCTGACACCAATAAGACCTGGATCAGCCAAAGGGTTGCGGAACAGCCCCTGCATAATGGCACCCGAGACAGCTAAGCTAGCGCCGACCAATAGGCCCATGACTGTTCTGGGGGCGCGAATATCAAACAGGATGACCTGCTCTTGAATGCCGATGGCTTCGCCCTGCATTAACGCCCAAAGTGAGCTGGCGAGAGAAGTGTTTGATGAGCCAATGGTCAGGCTGAATAGGGCAACCAGGCACAGAGCCAACATCAATAGAGAGATGGTGAACTTTGCCTGTAAAGAGCGATCGCCCGTAGCCTGCATTAGCTCTTCTTAAGGCCGTAGATGTGAAGAGTTCGACCGGTCATCTCATAGCCGTGCTCTTTCGCGATCTCTTCGATGCGAGCGTTGATGATGGGGTCGTTAAACTCTTTAACTTCACCGGTTTTAACACAGACGATGTGATCGTGGTTGTCATCCGACGCCAGCTCAAAGACTGAGTGGCCGTTCTCAAAACGGTGACGCATAACAAGACCGGCCGCTTCAAACTGAGTCAGAACACGGTAGATCGTGGCTAAACCTATCTCTTCGCCCTGAAGCATGAGGTGCTTGTAGATGTCTTCAGCACTCCAATGGTCATTCTCATTGGCATCTTCGAGTAGCTGGTAAATCTTGATGCGCGGAAGAGTCGCTTTGAGTCCCGCTTTTTTAAGTTCTTGGTTGCTTGAAGACATAGTTGTTCTCGTCAATGTTTACTGTTCAGACGCTAAGAGACATCTTAGCGGGCCTCGTTTTTAGGTTCAATTTTACCTAGGTCATCCGTGACTAAAAATCGGTGTTGTTTCAATGCTAGATAGACCGTATCACCCACGCTGGGGGCTTGAACTGCATGACAGGTCACCGCAAGTGACTGGCCATCCTCCAAGAGCACACTCAATAGAGATTGCCCACCACGAAAACGCTTGGATTCTACCTGTGCGCTAACCTCGCTCTGTTCAACAATCTCGACATCATCCGGTCGTATAAATAGCTCTTTATTGTAGGGTGCCTCACTCACCTCGGTGGTTGAGCGGCTCTGGCCAAACAGAGAGTTCACATGCTGGGTATCGACGTACTCTGCTTTTATGAACTCACCTTCGCCGATGAATTCAGCTACAAACCGGCTTTTCGGCTCGTAATAGATCGCTTCAGGCAGGCTGATCTGTTCCAGCTTGCCTTGATTCATAACCGCAACGCGATCTGCAAAAGCAAAGGCCTCTGCCTGATCGTGTGACACCATCAGCGTGGTAATTTGCTCTTGCTTTAGTAGCTCGGCAATTTCCGGAATGAGCTCATCTCGCAGTGCGGCGTCCAAGCCAGAAAAGGGCTCATCGAGTAGCAGTAGATCGGGTTTGGGTGCCAGTGCTCTCGCTAAGGCGACACGTTGCTGTTGTCCACCTGATAGCTCATGTGGGTAACGACCGCCCATGCCTTGTAGGCCGATCATTGTAAGTAACTGCTCACTTCGGGCTTTAGCCTGTTGTCTTGACCACTCAAACAGTCCGAACTCAATGTTTTCCCTGACGCTAAGATGGGGAAACAGAGCGATGTCCTGAAACACCATACCGATGTTGCGCTGTTCCGGCGGGAGTTGAGACTTTCCATCATCCAGACGTTTTGTGCCCAGCATGATGCTGCCGCTAGAGAGCGCGTGAAATCCTGCAATGCAACGCAGTAGCGAAGATTTGCCACAGCCACTGGGCCCCAACAGGCAGATGAGTTCGCCCTGTTGAATGTTCAGTGTGACCCCATTCACAACCGACAGATCAGCATACCCGGCATAAGCATTCTCAATACTTAGGTGTGTAGATGTCGGTATGTTTGACTCAATACTCATAGAGTTCCTTAGTGCTTGTGGCGGCTTATGGCACGATTCAACAACAAAACTGGGACTAGCCCAACGGCAACGATCATTAATGAGGGTGGTGCCGCCTCGATAAGCTGTTCATCCGAAGCCAGCTCAAAGGCGCGAACGGCCAGGGTGTTAAAGTCGAACGGGCGCAGCATTAACGTAGCCGGCAGCTCTTTGAGGACGTCAACAAAGACCACCAGTAGTGCAGTTAGAAGACTGCTCTTCATTAAGGGCGCATGGATTTGTCGCAACACTTGAAAGGGGGATCGTCCCATCCCTTTGGCCGCTTCATCCAGGCTAGGGCTAATTTGCCCCAAGCCAGACTGCACACTGCCAAGCGCGACGGCTAAAAAGCGCACGGTGTAGGCGATCAACAGGGCAAACAGAGTGCCACTGAAGATCAACCCGCTCATACCTAAGCCGAAGCGTTCGGAGAGAGCAAGCAGACTCTGATCCACAAACACTAAAGGTGCTAAGACCCCAATGGCAATAATGGTACCCGGCAGTGCGTAGCCCAGTGCGGCGAACTGTGTGGCCTGTTTCACCAATGAGCCACTGTTAAAGCGTTGGGTGTACGCCAGCAGCGTGGCCAGAATAAGGGCGATTAGCGCTGCAAGACCTGCCAAATAGAAAGAGTTCCAAGAGAGGCTGAGGAAGTCACTCCAGGGCATTTGCGCATCAAACACCGACCAAGAGAGCAGTTGACCGGCCGGCAACAAGAAGCCAAAGAAAAATGGAATAAAGCAGGCGAGAGCGGCTAGCCAAGCGCGTCCACCTTTAAGCTGAATTCGGCTAGCCATCGCTCGAGATCCTGCTCGTACGTTGTAGCTTAGTTTGCGTCGTGAATAGCGCTCGACAAAGATCAACGTCGCCACGAACACTAGCAGCAGACTGGCTAACTGTGCCGCACCATTGGCATCACCAAAGCCATAGAAGGTTCTAAAGATACCTGTTGAGAAGGTTGGAATACCAAAATATTGCACCGTACCGTAATCGGCCAATGTCTCCATTAGGGATAGGCTGACACCGGCAATGATGGCGGGTCTTGCCATAGGAATAGCGACTTTTAAAAAGGCTCTAAAGGGTGAGTAACCAAGATTGCGAGAGGCTTCAAAGCTAACGGCTGACTGCTCAAGGAAGGTCGCGCGTGCCATGAGGTAGACGTAGGGATAGAGCACCAACACCAACATAGCAATGGCACCGCTATGCGATCGAATCTCCCAGAACCAGTAGTCACCATAGCCCCAGCCGGTCAGTTCACGCAGCAGGGTTTGTACTGGGCCGGCAAAGTCGAGCATACCGGTATAGGTATAGGCGATGACATAGGCGGGCATGGCTAAGGGCAAAAGCATTCCCCAATCGAGCCAGCGACGGCCGGGGAAGTCACACATCGCAGCCAACCAGGCAGCCGGTACTCCCATAATGACGGTGCCGATACCGACACCGGCCATCAGGATTAAAGAGTTGAGAACGTAGTCGGCGAGGACGGTATCAAGAAGGTGAGAGAAGACCTCAGATCCAGCAAATAGGGACTGACTAACAACGGTTAGAATGGGAAGGGCAACCAGACCGGCGATCGATAAGGCTACCCAATTTGCACGGATACTATTGATAGTTAACTCTCATCTGTTTTACTTCCAGCCGGCACGATCCATTAGGCGAAGCGCCTCTTGGTTCAGTTCGCCAAGTTTAGACAGTGCAACGTTATCGCTCTTCGCAGTGCCAAAGGCTTTTAGGACGTCTGATGACTCAACACCCGCTACGACGGGGTACTCATTGTTGACCTCAGCGTACCACTCTTGGGCTTCCTGACTCACCATGTACTCAAGTAGGGCAACGGCTTCGTCACGATTCTTAGATGACGCCGTCAATGCAGCACCACTGATGTTGAAGTGGGTACCGCGATCGTTCTGATTGGGCCAGAATACCGCTAGCTGATCAGCAACCGCATTGTCACTCGCTTTATCAGAGCGAACTAAACGCGCTAGGTAGTAGGTGTTGGCGATCGCGATGTCACAGACGCCCGCGGCGGCCGCTTTCAGCTGGTCAGTATCACCGCCAGCCGGTGGACGAGCGAAGTTAGCTACAAGCCCTTCAACCCAAGCTTCCGTTGCTTCAACGCCGTTAGCAGCAATCGCAGAGGCAATCAGTGACTGGTTGTAGACGTTGCTTGAAGAGCGAATACAGATACGCCCTTTCCACTGCTCATCGGTTAGCGCTTCGTAGGTACTGAGTTTTTCTGGGTTAACGCGATCTTTGGCATAGATGATCGGGCGAGCACGACTGGTCATACCAAACCAGTGGTTGTCGCTGTCGCGCAGGTTGGTTGGAATCGCCTCGTTCAATGCAGCGGATTGAACCGACTGAGTGAGGCCCATCTCTTTCGCACGGTGAAGACGTGCAACGTCTGCGGTGATCAGTAGATCCGCAGGGGAGGCGCCACCTTCCATCTTCAAACGGCTTAACAGTGCATCATCTTTACCCGTGAGCAGGTGAACTTCGATACCTGTCTTTTCGGTAAACTGATTCAGTAAGGGTTGAATCAGTGCCTCTTTACGTGATGAATAGAGGTTAATGTCAGCGACGGCAGTGGTTGTAAAACAGAGTGCTGCAACCGCGCTAATACGACGAATCCACATGTTTGTTTCTCCTTGAGGTGCGAATTATAAACCGGCCTTACTCATTCCTTAAATAAGAGCCTTAGAACATTTGAGAATTATTACTACTCATTTATTGAAGTAATGATGCGATTCTACATGAGAATCATTTGCATTTGCAATAAGGGTTTGCAAATAGATTTTGACATCGTCCCGCTCTTAAGTAGGCTGTCCCTTGTCGTTAATCATAAGAGTCGCCACCATGAGCGTTGTTCAGTTTCACGAATACCCCACCCAAGATGGTTATAAGCTGTTAGAGATCTCCCTTAATGCTGAGAAATCACTCAATGCTTTGACGTTGGAGATGATTCAGCTGATCGAGCCTCGTCTAAATCAGGCGGCAAAGGATGACAGAATCAAAGCGGTGTTGTTAACTAGTGTCGGCGAAAAGGCCTTTTGTGCCGGCGGGGATGTGGTTAGCCTCTACCGCTCGATTACCTCAGGCGATAACCCCAGCTTCCCGACAGAATACTTCACACACGAGTACCGTCTGGACTACCGCATTCACACCTTTCCTAAACCGATTATCTGTTGGGGCAGTGGCATAGTGATGGGCGGTGGTATGGGGCTGATGAACGGCTGTAGCCACCGCATCGTGACAGAGACGTCACACATGGCGATGCCAGAGGTGACGATTGGGCTCTTCCCCGATGTGGGTGGTTCATTCTTTTTGAACAGGATGCCGGGTCGCACAGGACTCTTCTTGGGTTTAACGGGTAACCCTATCTTTGCGGCGGATGCGTTGTTCTTAGGGTTAGCGGATCGCTTTATTGAATCGACGCGATACACTGAGATGGTGACTGGCCTGCAATCAGCCGATTGGAACAGTGATAGTATTCAGACAGTCAACCAGACACTTCGTCAGTTAGAGCAGCAGTCGCAAGCGGCGTTTCGACAAGAGTCACCGATTCAAGATCATTATGACTTCATTCAATCGGTGACTGATCAGGATGACTTAACTCAGTTGATGCACGCAATGGCCAACATTGAGAGTGACGATCCATGGATTCAACGATCACATAAGGCGATCACTCACGGGTCGCCTCTTTCGGTTCATTTAATTGCTGAGCAGTTGAAACGTACTCGTCATCTCTCCCTAAAAGAGGTGTTTATGTCTGAGCTAGTGTTGGCCGTGCAGTGTTGCCAGCATCCGGAATTTCCCGAGGGTGTTCGCGCTCTTTTAGTGGATAAAGATCGTAAACCGAATTGGATGTTTAAGTCGGTTGATACTGTGGAGTCAGCCGTTGTTGAAGCGTTCTTTGAATCGCCATGGCCGGTGAATCCGCTGGCTGATCTTTAAGACTCACAGACGATAGGGTATCAATGCAGGATAAGATGCTGGTTATCCTGCATTGAACTCGGCCATTATTGGTTGGCTTTGCGCTGAGCTTCGCGTTTGGCTTTTTTCTCTTGGCGACGCTGTTCGAAATCGTGCACAGCGTCTTTACCCAAGTGGTGTTCGCCACGCGCCTTTGCTAATTCGAGCTGGTGCTGGCGCTCTTGAAAACGTTTGCGCTGTTTGTCAGTTACTTTGTCGAAGCAGTGGTGACAGCTTAACCCCTCTTGGAAGTGCTCATTCTGACGATCTTCAGCGGATAGCGGCATACGACAGGCGTGACAGAGCTGGTAGTCACCGGGCTCTAAACCGTGTCCAACCGATACACGGTTGTCGAAGACGAAACATTCACCATCCCACATCGAGTTATCGGCAGGTACCTCTTCAAGGTATTTAAGAATGCCGCCCTCTAGGTGGTAGACCTCATCAAAGCCTTGTTCACGAAGAAACGCGGTCGACTTCTCACAACGGATACCGCCAGTACAGAACATGGCGACTTTTTTATGCTTACTTGGATCTAGCTGCTCTTTAACGTAGCTAGGGAAGTCACGGAAGGTGTCGGTATGAGGGTTGATCGCCCCTTTAAACGTACCGATATCCACTTCGTAGTCATTACGTGTGTCGACCAACAGTACTTCTGGATCGGAAATCAGATCATTCCACTCGTTAGGTTTGACATAGGTGCCGACGGTTTTCAGTGGATCTATGCCTTCAACACCCATGGTGACTATTTCACGTTTCAGTTTTACCTTGGTGCGGTAGAAAGGTTGCTCATCAAAGAACGACTCTTTGGAACTGACTTGATCCAGCGGTGGGTGCTCTTTAAACCATGCGTAGAGCGCATCGATCGCTTCACGGCTACCAGAGACCGTGCCGTTGATACCCTCTTTAGCCAGAATTAATGTGCCGCGAATATCTTGCTCGTTCAGGAACTCCAGCAGTGGCTGACGCAGTGCTTCACACTCCTCAAAGCGAACAAATTGATAGAGTGCGGATACAACGATATTGGCCATAATCTCCCCGGCGTAATCTGGATGGTTGAAAACCGCGCAATTTTACCAGATAAGGCATTGAGGTTTATAGAGTAGAGTTTTCAAGCTTGAAAAACGTTAGAATAGCGGGTGTCAGATAAACAACTTTTTTGGGGCTTAGGTAGTGGCAGATAGAGAGATGATCGGTTTTATTGGGCTTGGCGTTATGGGTAAAAACTTGGTGCTCAACCTCGTTGATAATGGTTACCAAATCGCAGCCTTTGATCTGGATGCCCAAAAAGTAGATGACGCGATCGCTCAAGCGGCTGCTGAAGTTCCGGATCGTCCTCAACCGATTCAAGCCTGTTCATCACTCAGTGAGCTGTTAGCGGCTTTGCCATCACCAAGAACCATTTTTGTCTCTGTGCCAGCAGGTGATCCTGTCGATGCGGTCTGCCGTCAGCTGATTGATGCTGGCGTTGAAGTCGACGATATCGTTGTGGATACCGGAAACTCACTCTGGACCGACACTCGTGATCGTGAATTGAACTATAAAGAGCAGTTTACCTTCTTCTCTACAGCGGTATCGGGTGGTGAAGTCGGTGCTCGCTTTGGACCCTCTTTAATGCCATCTGGCGATCAAAAAGCTTGGTCACGTTTACGCCCTATTATGGAGGCGATCGCAGCGAAAGTGGATGCAACCACAGGACTCCCCATTGAGCGTCGTGAGCCCGGTAATCCAGTCACTGAGGGTGAGCCTTGTGCGACGTACATTGGCGATTCTGGTGCAGGCCACTACGTAAAAATGGTTCATAACGGCATCGAGTATGCCGACATGCAGTTGATCTGTGAGGTCTACCACTTCATGCGGTACGCCATGCAGATGGCTCCCTCCGAGATCGCTTGTGTATTCCGAGAATGGAGTCGTGGCCCACTGCACTCCTACTTGATCGAAATCAGTGCTGAAGTTCTGGATCAAGAGGATCAGTTTACCGGCCTGCCGTTGGTCGATGTCATTCTTGATAAAGCGGGTCAAAAGGGTACCGGTTTATGGACCGCGGTTAGTGCCCTTCAGCTAGGTACACCTGCGCCAACGCTGACCAATGCAGTCTTTGCTCGCTCGCTATCCACCCTTAAATCGATTCGCGTTGAAGCGTCTAAAGTTCTGCCTGGGCCAATAGATTACACCCTAGAAACGCCAAAAGAGCAGTTAATCGAACAGCTACATGATGCACTCTACTGTGCAAAAATTTGTGCCTACGCACAGGGTTATCATCTAATGCAGATGGCAGCAAAAGAGCAGGGTTGGGCGCTCGATTTATCCGCCATCTCAAGAATTTGGCGTGCCGGGTGTATTATTCGTGCAGCGTTTCTTCAGCCGATCTCAGCAGCCTTTCAGCGTAATAAGGATCTGCCCAGCCTGCTAATGGATCCGTTTTTCTCTGAAAAGCTGGCTAAACATCAGCATAATTGGCGCGCGATTGTGGCGCAATCTGCTCTAGCGGGTGTGCCTGCTGGGGCGATCAGCTCTGCATTGGGTTACTACGACTCATTCCGAACCGAAGTGCTGCCTGCCAATCTACTGCAAGGGCAGCGTGATTACTTTGGTGCGCATACATTTGAGCGAACAGATCGTGATGATGGCAAATACCACGTGCGTTGGAGTGAGCCGGGTAGGCCGATGGAGAAGGTGTAAATACCTACTCCCCAGGTTGAGGGCCTTCGTAGCCCTCGACAACCACTAGATCAGCAATGCCTGCATGTTCACGTAGCGCTTTAGCATTTTGGTAGCCAGAGGAGTGGTAGCAATTCAACGCCTGTTGGTAACTCGGGAACTCAATGATCACATGGCGTGATCGTACGCTCCCTTCAACCTGTTGGTTATCGCCTGCACGGACTAAAAATTTAGCCCCATACTGTTTAAATGGCTCAGTATTAGCGGCCTGATAGAGTTTGTAACCCTCTGGGTCTGAGATATCGACATGAGCCATCCAGTAACCTTTAGCCATGGTGTTTTACCCTTTTGAATTTAATGATAACTAGACTAACCTCAGAACAGTCACTGCTCAAGATGCTGTATTTAGGCTGGGTTGATATCCTTCTTAAAACGTCTAGTGTTGATAAAGGTTAGGATTAGAATAGCCGTTGCAACGCCTAGCATCGGCCATTCAGCATTCAACAGATGAGTGGCCATGGCACCTATCATCACGCAGTTGAGCCCTACTGATGTGATGAATCGAAGCCGCTTAACCCAAATAACTAAGCCTCCGATCACTTCGACGACACCGGTGAAATACATAAACCAGAGCGGGTAACCCCAGCGATCAAAAGCTTCTAATTCAAACTCCAGACCCAGCAGCTTAGCACTGCCTGATGCAACGAAGATGAGGGTGATTAACGGGGTGATTATCTTATCCATCTGTTTCCCTTTAGGTGGGTGAGTATGGATTAAGTGTAGTTGAGGATTTTGGGTGTGGGGCGGGATTTTTATGGGAATGTGTGGCGGGTGTGACTCGGGCCATCCTTGGCCTTCACCCCTTTGGGGCAACACTTTGTGTTGTCCAAAACTATATCCTTGTAGTTTTGTGATTCGGGTAAGCCGATTGTGGCTTTAAAGTAAGTGACGGGTTGGACTCGGGCCATCCTTGGCCCTCGGTCCTTCGGACCTGACTAAAGTCAGTCCAAAATTGGCCTCCTGCAATTTTGTCGAACCCGCTCCGCGGGCTCTGTAACCCGCCACAAAAATTAAAAAGGGCCACTCCCTTCGGGGTGACCCTTTTTAATTTTGTTTGGTGGAGGTGGCGTAACCCTGCACCAAACCGCATGATATCAGCGCTTGATGCGTTTTGTAAACCGCTGATTATTCTGGATAAATAAATTATAAATATGTATACATATACAGTTGCTTGGGTGTTGCTGAGGGCTCTGTTTGGTGATTTGAATTCGAACTCAAAAACAGGATTCGAACCCGCGTCCGTTTGGCATTAATCTCCTTGCTATTCCCTCTGCGTTGAGCGTCTATAGACGAGGTCAAAATGATTTCAGGAGTGGTTAGTGAATATAGATATCGATGACGATTTGATGGATGGGCTTGTCCTTGCCGCTCTCAAACGAGACTACGCCATTAATTTAGAGGAGCCCTATTTTGAGCAACCGGTCGAACAAACACCCGGCTGGGTCATCGATGATCGAATCGCCTTGATTGAAGCTCTGTATCTGCTGCTCCGGTATCGAATGAGTCTCAGAGATTTTACTGATTTTATGACGGAAACGCGGATTGCTTACTACAAGTGGGCAGATACAGTGAAGACTCCTCGCCAGAAAAGTTTAAACGCCGTGGATGAGCCAGATCGTCAGGCACAAGAGTCAGGGGATTAGAATCCCGACTAGATTCGCTGTGATGCTCAAATTGTCCTGCTCTTTTCAGATAGCAGGCAAGCCTAGCCAGCGAAGACCCGCTTTGTAATTGAGGTGGATCTGCGCAAGCAATGAAGCCTCCCCGCTGGACGCGGCGGTTGATAATGAGGATAAGCACTAGGACGGCCTGGTGGAGCGCCTCTCATTAATGCCCGGCAATTGATTGTGACACCAATCGCGCCAAAAAATGTCACGATTATTTTGAATCGCGCCATTTGAAAGCCATTACCGATATCGTCGAAATATGCACCTGTTTTCAGAGGGCGTTTAGGTTGCCTAGCTATGATAAGCAACATATAAGTTTCATTTCTTTGAATTTTGTCTAATATGGCACGAAAGCGTCATTTATGTTGCTTTCGATTTTATGTGCAACTAATATGATGCTTATTGAAATTAGGCAATATATGAGTTTACTTGTAATGGGCGATCTACTTCAGCAATTAAAGCATCGACGGCTCGAAATGGGGCTAAAGCAAAACGATATGATGCTGCGCATAGGGGTATCCCGCCAGCAATATCAGCGCCTTGAGTCGAAGGGAAACCCCAGGCTAGATACCCTGGAGTTAGTCGCGAAAGGCCTGAACAGCGAAATCATGTTGATCCCAAATGAGAAGCTTGGAGCGGTCTTGGATGTGTTAGAGAGTTCAGAAAGTCGAGAAGCGGTAAAACCTGAGCGAACCTTATCGGATGACCCATGGAAAGGGCTTCTGGATCCTGAGGAGTGAGAGTGTAACTCATGGGCGAGAACGTCAGTGTCATCAAACTCACACTGCATGGTCGGCTTGTAGGCTATTTGGCAGGTTTTCAGAGTGGCCGAAACATACTTACATTTCTCGATGAGTTCCGAGGCGACAGCCGTCGGCCAACCTTCAGTCTGACGACCCATCCGAAATTTCCATTGTCATCCAAACTGATGTCTGAGCCGTGGACACGAAATCAAAGGCTGCATCCGACACTCTCAAACTTACTCCCTGAAGGCTCGCTTCGAGAGCTCATTGCGCAGGGCCTGAAGGTACATCAAGATAATGAGTTCCAAATATTTTCATATTTAGGTCAAGACCTTCCAGGCGCGATTGTCGCAAGTCCTCTGTCCCCGGGCGAGGTTCCTGATTCCGTATTGGAAGCGCTAAATGGTAGGAGCTACAAAGACCTGAATCTGGTTGGCTTCCAGAAGCTATCGCCTGAAAATAAATTCTCTCTAGCCGGCGTCCAGATGAAGTTTTCGATGAAGGCTAAGGATGGTCGATACAACCTCTCAACGGCAGACGCTTTAGGCGACTGGATTATTAAGACACCGTCTACCAAACATAAAGATGTGCCGCTCAATGAGTACACCGCAATGGCCTTGGCCACTCTGGTGGGGGTTGAGATACCAGAGATTCAGTTAGTTGAGTTGGATAAGTTAGACAACCTACCGCCGATAAACCTGCCAGATGAGCGCTACGCGTTTGCAATCAAACGATTCGACCGTGAAGCCATTTCTTTAAGCGAGAGCGTGTCGAGGATTCACATGGAAGATTTCGCTCAGGTGCTGGTGAAGTATCCTCATGAAAAGTATGACTCTGCCAATTACGAACAGATAGGCCGCATACTGTATCAATTTTCAGGAGATCCTTTGGCGGATACGCAGCAGTTTGCTCGGCGCTTGCTGGTCAATATTCTGTTGGCGAATGGCGATGCGCATCTGAAGAACTGGAGTCTGCTGTACACCGACCAAGTGACGCCTAGATTGTCCCCAGCCTACGATATCCTTACGACGAGCGTGTATATCGAGGGTGAACGCAATTTTGCGTTGAACCTAGGAAAGACGAAAGACTGGTATCAGGTCTCGTATATGAATTTCCAGGCTTGGGCTGAAAAATCAGGAATTCCTTGGCGGGCTATCAAGCCCCATCTTGCCGACGTTATGGATCGAGCGAGGAGCCAGTGGACACCCGCGCTGAAGAATCTACCGATGAATGAGAAGCACAAAGCCCATCTGATTGAGCACTGGAGAAGCTTACATTCAGATTTCAGGATCTAAGTTTCATTTTGCGGCGCATCAAAATTCGGTAAGCTGGGTGAGGCAATCGCTCAACGCTCTGTAAAATTAAGCAGCGCTCCCAGCTCGAGGTGAACATAGGGTATATCAGCTAACCGGTCAACAATTCAAAACCATTAATACACCCAATTACACCCATTTCTCCGAAGGCACCATCAGCTTGCCCTCCCATTCGGATAAAGGGCATTTGAAACATCATCTCTAATGGCATGTAGGTCAGCCTGGATTGCATTCAGTTTAAAATTAACAGGTGCGTTTCTGGTAACGTTTGAATGTCTGGCAATCTGATTGATGTTGGAACCAATCTTACCAAGCTGTCCTAAAATCTGTGAAAGCTGCTGTCTGTCATAAGTTGGCATCTTTCTGGGTGGAAGCCTGACAGGTTTGACTGGTTCCGATATTTCCAGGTTTAGATGACCTTGAATAATGCTTCTGCTGTAATCGTTTCTTGTTCTGTTTGTGCCGTCTCGGACTTTATCAATCTTGGCAATTTCCTCGCCGTTTAGCCTAAAGGAAATTACGAAGTCGCGAGATATAGGGGAACCCATATTGCAGGTTCCTTAAAGTTCGACTTCAACAGAATTACCGCCAACAGGGATAACTCGATTGACCTTTCGTGATGAAAGATAGTTTTCATAATGATAGACAAGGCTGAAAACTTGTTCGCTGTCTTCACGGACGGAACGACTTAAATGAATGAGGTAGTCCGCTAAGTGCTGGTTGCCTTCGGCTGTGTCGAATTTCTGGACTGCAATATCAACAGCACGATTAAACAATGCTGCTGCATATTCCACCTGGTCGATATGCTTCTTGTTCATTTTGCAGGCTAATGATTGGCAGAACTCTGGTTCTTTCATCATGAGTTCTGTTTCGATGGTTTCTATGTTTTGTTTACTTAAACGGTCCCTTTCTCTGTAATGCATTATGATTAAACTCCTTAAATTATATGTTCATGTTATATTCTTTCTTTAAGTGAGCCAGATTTAGAGATGACATTCGTCAGATTAAATCTTGCTCGGAAAATAATGTTCAAGATACCCGGTACCTAGCCCCGTAAACTTTGTTTGCATGGAAAGGCTAAGGCGGTGTCTTGGGCTTATAGCTGTTACATATGTAAACAGCATAGAGTGCGCAATAGTTTTATGAAAATAAGTGAAAAATAATTTCGGATGCAGGTTTTAAGATGTCATCGAAAGGAATTTATCTTGCTATAAATTATACTGGGGTCGACGGGGTGTGAAATCCCCTCGCAAGCGGTGTCTGGAATGTAATGTAGACGCCATGGCTTGCTTAACCTTTATGGATATATAATACATCAAGCATAGGAAAAAATACCGTAAATTGGGGGCAAATGTATCAGGTTAGATGTTAGATGAATCACCTTAAAATAGGTTTGCAACGCTTATGTTGAGGTTTGCACTAGTTCCGCGCACATTGTTTTAAATTGTAATACATTGTTTTAGGTTGTTATAGGGCGTTATAGGTTGAAATAACCTGTATCAGGGCGTGACAATTTGTTCTGAAGAGTTATTTCTGTTGTTTGTGGCAAAGCGGAAATTAGTAAACTACAACAGAAACAGCCGAATTTAGCCAAAAACGGACTTTCTATTCTGTGTGTTGAGTTTCACACAGGCTATGATCGTAGAGAACTTCAATAACTCGGCAATCTGACATTGGCCCCCCTTTGCAATGGTCCAACATTCGTTCCATTTCGGTCTTTAGATCGGTCAATTCCCGGATGCGTTTGTTAATATCTGCGAGTTGTGAAATGACAATTTCATCAGCTTCATAACAAGGTTTGTCGGGGCTATCAGATAGTTTCAACAAATTCCTGATCGCTTGTAGTGGAAACCCCAAATCTCTCGCATGTCGAATAAAAGTAAGTCGTTTGACCGTGTCTTCGGTATACAAGCGCTGATTACCTTCTGAGCGTCTTGGCTCTGGAAGAAGACCAATTTGTTCATAATATCGAATGGTTTGCACCTTACAGCCTGTAGCTTTCGCAACTCTGCCAATTGTTTTTTCAGCCATGTTCATTTTTCCCTTGAACCTATAGTTCCTGTAGATGTTAGATTTTTTATAAGAAAATTCATAGAAAAATATGGAGTTTAAAATGTCAGCTGGATGCTGCAACCACGAAACAAAGTTTGATGGAACCTCAAATGGGTTTCGCACAGCACTGTGGATTGTTTTTTTTATAAACGCCATCATGTTTATTGTTGAGATGATTGCAGGATCAATCGCGGGATCTCAATCTTTGAAAGCTGATGCGTTGGATTTCTTCGGGGACTCCGTTACTTACGGTATCAGTTTGTACGTGATCGGCATGTCATTGAAAGTGCGATCCACCGCAGCCCTTTTAAAAGGCATTAGTCTCGCTTTGATGGGCTTTTGGGTGTTTGGTTCAACAGTCTATCAAGTGTTTGTTCTAGGTGTGCCACAAGCACCAATCATGGGAGCGATTGGATTTTTAGCATTAGCTGCAAACATGGCGAGCGTTCTTATCCTTGTTCGTTATAAAGATGGCGATGCCAATGTTCGTTCTGTCTGGTTGTGTAGTCGCAATGATGCCATCGGCAATATCGCCGTGTTAATTGCTGCCGTTCTGGTTTTCTATACGGGCTCAGCATGGCCCGATCTGGTCGTGGCTGGTGTTATGGCTGGATTATTCTTGTGGTCTGCAACGCAGATTGTTATCCAATCCCTGAATGAAATGCGAAGCATCCCTTCATGCGAAGAAGAGACAAAAATATGTCAGAAATAGCTGTTCCTAAAAAACAAATGAATGCCCTCTATCTTTCTTGGGTTATTGCCCTGACAGCAACATTAAGTGCTCTGTTTATTGGGGAAATATTAGGTAAAACGCCCTGCCTTTTGTGTTGGTACCAACGTATAGCGATGTTTCCGTTAGCGATTATTCTTGGGGTTGCCTGTTATACAGGTGATGCGTCAGGGCGAAAATATGCGCTTCCGCTTGTCGTCATTGGGCTATTGATTGCAGCTTGGCACAGTCTAGTTTTTGCCGGAATTGTGCCTGCCGAAGTTCAGCCATGCTCACAAACAGGTCCATCCTGTTCTGGCGAAGGACAAATTCTTTTTGGTATCTTACCACTGCCATATTTATCGCTTTTAACTTTCCTCACCATTTTCGGATTACTAACAATTCCATTTAAAAAGGACGCAACATGAATAGACGTGCTCTCATCGCAACAACAGCAGCTGGAGCTTTGGCTCTCTTTACAGGTGGTGTTCTTTTTTACAAACCATCCGGCGGCCCTGCTCAGAAGATGTCAGAAGACGGGCCTCTTTTACGCCCATTTGCACCAACATACGGCCCCGATGATGCTCCGGTAACAATTGTTGAGTTCTTTGATCCTGCTTGTGAAGCGTGTCGTGCCTTCTATCCAATCGTTAAAGATATTATGAAGAAGCACAAAGGCAAAGTCCGATTGGTATTGCGATATGTTGCCTTCCATGGACCATCCGAAGAAGCCATTCGCCTTTTGGAAGCTGCACGAGTTCAAGGAGCATTTACCAAAACGCTGAAACGCCTTTATGAAACTCAGCCAAGATGGGCTCCGCATGGTCGTCCGGCTGCAAGTGTATGGGCAATGGTTGAAGGTTTAGGACTTGATATAGATAAAGCAAAAATCGACAAAAACCTTCCAGATATTCATGCGATCTTGGCCACTTCTGCTCAGGATGTTCAAGCTGCAGGCGTTAGTAAAACGCCGACCTTCTTTGTGAATGGAAAACCCTTGCCAAAGTTTGGTGTAGCTGAATTGGAAGAATTGGTCGCAGAGGAAGTAAAGGCTTCATCTTAACAAAGGTATTGGAAACAATTTTCTGATAACGACACTTTTTAAGGGGTGTTATCACCCCTTATTTTCCCTTTATTCCTATTGCCATACCCTTCCCAGAAAGCCCATAGGGAAACAGGTCTAACTTAATGCTAATTTTCTCAAAAAAAACGCTTATCAGTATGTGCGGAATAAGTGCTGTCGTTCTTACAATATGGCTCAGCAATAATCCAATTATCGAGCGTGACAAAACGCCTCAAATTGAGCCACCCAAAATTGCATCAACAAAAGAACAAACAAATGAAGCAGTACAATCGGACCTTCGTCAAACAATAGAGAAAGCCACCGAAGAGCCAAATATCAAAGTAAATATATCTTTGCAACCCGGAAGCAATCTACTTGATGCCCTGGCTGCAGAAAATATATTGAAGACCCAGATCAATGCGGTCAGTGAAAGTTTAAAGGATGTTATTAATCTACGGAAACTTAAACCAGGCCAGAGAATAGAGCTGAGTTTGCAAGAAACTGATGATGGAGGAGCAGCCTTCAATCTCGAGAAATTGGTAGTGGTTGCCAGTACAGATCGCCTTGTCGTTGCCCACAAGACAAAACAAGATCAATTTGAAACCACATTGCAAAAGATTGAACATAGCTCTGAATTGGTATTTGCCTCTGGTAAAATCAAAAACAGCTTTTATGCATCTGCAAAAAAAGAACGTGTTCCAAATTCTATTTTAATGGACACATTTTCTACTCTTAGCCACGCCATTGATTTTCAACGTGATATCAATAAAGGGGATGGTTTTATACTTGGCTACGAGAGCTACGATGACAAAGAATACGGCGGGACGCACCCCGGCAGGCTTATGTATGTTTCAATGTCCTTGAATGAACGAGAGGTTAGCTACTTCAGATACGAGACTGATGATGGATACTCTGGTTTTTTTGATGCTGATGGCAAAAGTATTGACACCAGTTTGTTAAAAACCCCAGTAGGAGGAGGTCGCTTATCCTCGTTGTATGGTAAACGTAAGCACCCGGTTTTGGCATATGCGCGAATGCATAAAGGGTTAGATTTCGCAGCACCAATTGGAACGCCGATTTTTGCTTCAGGTGATGGTGTTGTAACAGCTCGTAAAAGAAATGGTAGTTTTGGGAAATATATTCGTATCAATCATAACAACGATTATGCCACCGCCTATGCTCATCTCAACAAATATGATGAAAACCTTGCAGTAGGTAGCCGCGTTCAGCAGGGAGACATAATTGGATATGTTGGAACCACAGGGCTAACCAGTGGGCCTAATCTTCATTATGAGGTTATTTATCGTGGTAAACAAATCAATCCATTTACCGTTAAATTACCATCTCGTCATGTTCTTCAAGGAGAAGAATTGGAGGGATTTGAACAGGCAAAGAATAACCTCTTAGTAGAATATAAGCTTAAGTCTCATTTTAAATAAAAATGAGTAAGCTCAGTATTTCAAGTGATACATATGGAAAAAGCTGAAGCTAGAATCTTGGACAAACCAATCGTTAAATTCATTTATGCAATTGAGGCGGTTTTCCTTTTAGTTGTCATTGACATAGCATCGAAGTAGCTTGTTGCGTCAGTTGTTATGGATCCGCCACAAAGATTTTCTGTGCTGCCTTTTTTTGACCTCGTACTTGTTTTCAATTACGGCATCAGCTTTGGCATGTTCGGAGAGATTGGACCTTGGGGGCCAAAACTATTATCTCTTCTGACAACATGTGTAACGATTCTTTTGATCGTATGGCTTTGGCGTACCAAGCACCTATATGAAGTTATTGGTCTTACGCTCATTATTGGGGGCTCTATTGGCAATATCATTGATCGTTTTCACGATAATGCCGTTACCGATTTTTTGAGTCTCTATGCGGGTTCATTCTATTGGCCTGTATTTAACGGTGCAGATATATTCATTACAGTCGGCACAGTATCTTTATTAGTTTCCAGCGTGATCCTTCGTGAGAATAAATAAGGCAAGAAAGTAAGGGGCGTCACTGCCCCTTACTTTCTGCAATAATTTCTTTTATGCGTTTTGCCATATCTTTGCCTGGAAGACCATGAGCAAACTTGCGGATAAAACGCCCGCCGGGGCTCATAAAATAGACCCCCGCTGAATGATCGATTAGATAATGTTCATCTTTTTCGTCACTTGCAGGAACTTTGGAATATTTAACTTTAAACAGATCTGCTGTTCGTTTGATGAGATTGGCTGGCCCTGTCAAACCTATGATCGAAGGATGGAAATTTCTAACATATTCACGTAGAACTGTTGGCGTGTCACGTTCCGGATCGACTGAGATAAAGAGGGGCTGAAATTCTTCTTTCATACCTTCCAACTCGTCCATGGCTTCTGCAATATTTGAAAGGGATGTCGGGCAAACATCAGGGCAAAAAGTGTACCCGAAGAAGATAATCTGAAATTTGCCAAAGTAATCTGCATCTGTAACAAACTCATTAAAATGATTACTCATCATCCATCTGCCACCGATGGTTCGTTCGTTTGACTTTTCTTTGGCTTCCCATTCCAAATTTCCAGCATACGAAACCGTAGAAAATAAGAGTAACCCGATTATTGCTAAGAAGGTTTTCATGATATTTTTTCCAATAGAATTAAAAAAGGAAAAGCCATAAAATTTTGTCTTCAAATGCTTGATCTCGCACATTAACTTTCTTCTGTTTATGTGGAGGAATTGAAGCAGGTTGAATATGGCTATGAAGGTGTTTTTTTAGTTTTGAGTTTTTAGCTTTGATGCCTGAGGGCCAGAATATTTTGCACCGATCGAAGCATAGCAATTCGCAATGGTGTCATAGTTATATTGCATCAAATCAACATATAACTCGGGTCCAGCAGGAAAGCTTAAACCGAAAGATTTTAGTTTTTCTACTTTGACCTGATCTTTAATGACTGCAAGAGACAGGTTTTTCTCAGTTAAACCTTCTTCAGTGAAGAAACATATCTTATCTAGATCACTTAGCGCAGCCCTCATTTTAAATAAGTTTTCTGTTAGTGCATCCTCCGCCGGTTTTTCAGATAAAAAGCCACGAGTTTTAAAAGCGTAAGATTGTTCAAAATATTGTTGAGTGTCATGATACATCCAGGAGATACCTGCAGCGATACCTCTGAAACCAAATTCAAACTTACGGTCTAATGCCGCAACTTTATACTTCAAGGCATCCCGATTTTTCATGAATATTTGTTTATTTTTGGGGTCAATAGCTTCAATTTGTGTATAGAGGGCATCAATAAAAACTTCGGCATTTCGAACATCAAGCCACATATACGGGTCGCGTAAATCATCTGATTTACGTGATGGGAGAACTTTGAAATCTGTATCACTTAACATTTCGTAGTTCTTTGTTTCAGGAGTCAAAACATCCGCAACACTTTTCTCTAATTCCGGCCCCATCCAAACGACCAAATCAGCACGTTTTAACGGGTAAGCGGATTAAATGGTTGATCTTACCTTTGCATGAGAGTGAGACAGACCGGCATCTCATCGGATTATCTGGTTGATGCTTCACCTACTGCTGGTGCATGCTTCCTTCGCTAATTCCAGCAAGAACCCCACACGCCTCAACTTCCCGATCATCGTTGCAACTCGCTCTCAGTGAAACGAGTTGTTTCTCAAGCGCTTGCAGAGCGGTTATCTGCGACCGCACATGAGAGATGTGATCATCGAGCAAGGTGTTGACGGCGGTACAAGGCTGATGAGGGTCGTCCTGATAGCTCTGTAGTTCGTGAATCTCAGCCAGTGACAGGCCCAGGATTCTGCAGCGACGGATGAAGGCCAGCCCCTCACCATGCTTCTCGGTATAGACACGGTAACCGTTGTCCTGCCGATCAGGCGGCGGCAACAAGCCCTGCTGTTCATAGAAGCGGATCGTCTGTGTTTCGACCCCTACCAACTGCGCCAACTGACCAATGCGCATCAGCCTCCTCCCCAACGGATTCTTTACTCTATTGACCTTATAGTAGCTTTATAGTTTTAAATGGTACCACAACATTGTTCAAGTGGAGTCGTATCATGAGCAAATCCTGTGGTGGCGCCTGTGGCGGTGATGCAACGTCCGCAGCGGATACCGATATACAGGCCTCCTCCGAGGCGCCAGGGAGATGGGTCAGTGTTTATGCCGTGCCGAAGATGGACTGTCCATCAGAAGAACGAATGATTCGCCTAGCCCTGAACGGCTTTGAGGAGATTCGGGCGCTGTCCTTCGACTTGTCGAACCGCCGGCTGAAGGTCGTGCATGACGGCGAGGTCGAGCCCGTTACCTCGAAACTGAAGACCTTGGGGCTAGGCGCCTCGCTTCAGGAAACCGTCGCTGCAAATCCGGAGACCATCAAGGCCGCCGAGTTTTCGGCAGCTTCTGCTAAGCAAGAATCCGGGACCCTGCGCTGGTTGCTCGGCATCAATGCACTTCTGTTCGTGGTGGAAATGACTGCCGGTCTGATCGCCCGGTCCACCGGCCTGATTGGAGAATCCCTGGACAATTTTGCCGATGCGGCGGTGTACGGGCTTGCCCTTTATGCGGTTGGACATAGCGTGAAAATGCAGGTACGTGCCGCGCATCTTGCTGGTGTACTGCAACTGATCTTGGCTGTGGGCGTGCTCGTAGAGGTGGTGAGACGCTTTGTATTCGGTAGTGAGCCTGAATCGCTGGTGATGATGGCTATCGCATTCGTCGCATTGATTGCCAATACCAGTTGTCTGCTGCTCATATCCAAACATCGGGAAGGCGGGGCGCACATGAAGGCAAGCTGGATATTCTCGGCCAACGACGTGGTGATCAACCTGGGGGTCATCACCGCCGGCGCCCTGGTCGCGTGGACCGGTTCCAATTATCCGGATCTGATTATCAGCACCATCGCGGGGGGCATTGTACTTAACGGTGCCAGACGCATTTTGGCGTTGAAGGGTTAAATAATGCTCATTATTGGCAAAAAGCTCTCGCCGTATGCCCTATTGTCCATATCGGGCCTGCTGGCAGCGTCTGATCAGGCTGTAAAGTGGCTGGTGCAGCAATCAATGGCCTATGGCGAGTATGTTTCGGTGACCCCGTTCTTTAACTGGGTGCACCTATGGAACACCGGTGCCGCATTCAGTCTTTTTGCGAATGGTGGAGGCTGGCAGCGCTACTTTTTTATCGGAATCGCGGTAGTGGTCACGATTTTTCTGATCAAGCTGATCCTTGAAAATCGTCATAAAGGAGAAGCCATCGCTTACAGTCTTATCCTCGGTGGCGCCATGGGCAACCTGATTGACCGGGTCTTTCGCGGCTATGTTGTGGATTCCTTTGATTTCTATTGGCGAGACTGGCATTGGCCGGCCTTCAACCTGGCTGATATTGCAATTGTCCTCGGTGCCTTACTTTTCGTTTCCAGCAGCTTGTTGGGTAAAAAAGCAAACACCAATGCCGAGCCGGATGGATCTGACTGACACCTACGCCTATACAACACCATGACCGAACTTCCCGACAACATCCTTCACCTGCCGCAATACCAAGTACTGGGCTGCAAATCAACCGACGACGAAATGCACTTCCAGGTGGACGTGCCCGATCCCATCGCCTGCGAGGAATGCGGCGTGCAGGGTGAGCTCGTACGGTTCGGCAAGCGTGACGTTCCCTATCGTGATCTGCCCATCCACGGCAAGCGGGTCACTCTCTGGGTGGTCCGCCGCCGATACACCTGCCGGGCCTGCAAGACAACATTCAGGCCCCAGCTACCGGAGATGGTGGACGGATTCCGTATGACACTGCGGCTGCATGAGTACGTGGAGAAGGAATCCTTCAACCACCCCTACACCTTTGTGGCGGCACAGACCGGCCTGGACGAGAAGACGGTGCGCGACATCTTCAACGCCCGCGCCGAGTTCCTGGGGCGCTGGCACCGCTTCGAGACGCCCCGCATCCTGGGCATTGACGAGCTATACCTGAACAAGCGCTACCGCTGCATTCTGACCAACATTGAGGAGCGAACCCTGCTCGACCTGCTGGCCACCCGCCGCCAGGACGTGGTGACCAACTACCTGATGAAGCTGAAAGACCGGCAGAAGGTCGAGATCGTCAGCATGGACATGTGGAACCCCTACCGGGCAGCGGTCAAGGCTGTGCTGCCCCAGGCCCGTATCGTGGTCGATAAGTTCCATGTGGTGCGCATGGCCAACGATGCCCTAGAGAAAGTGCGCAAGGGCCTCAGAAAGGAGCTGAAACCGTCCCAGAGCCGGACTCTCAAGGGAGACCGGAAAATCCTGCTGAAACGCGCTCACGAAGTCTCAGACCGGGAGCGCCTCATCATGGAGACCTGGACAGGCGCGTTCCCGCAACTGCTGGCCGCCTACGAGCACAAGGAGCGCTTCTACGGCATCTGGGACGCCACCACACGGCTCCAGGCAGAAGCCGCCCTGGACGAGTGGATAGCCACCATCCCGAAGGGCCAAAAGGAAGTCTGGAGCGATCTGGTCAGGGCAGTGGGAAACTGGCGCGAAGAGACCATGACCTACTTCGAGACGGACATGCCCGTCACCAACGCTTACACGGAGTCCATCAACCGACTGGCCAAGGACAAGAACCGTGAAGGGCGCGGTTACTCCTTCGAGGTGATGCGGGCACGAATGCTCTACACCACGAAGCACAAGAAGAAGGCACCGACTGCGAAGGTCTCTCCTTTCTACAAGAAAACCATCGGTTACGGACTGCCGGACTTCGCAGAGGAACTCAACTACGGAGTCGATCTATCAACCATCTGAGGGTGGTATCAGATTGATGGGGTGAAGGTGCCCCATCAACCATTAAATCCGTATACCCAAAATTGGGCTATTTTCAATTCTGAGCTTGGTCTTCTGATCTGCTGGACAGTGATAGTATATCGCTGTGATATACCGCTACTTCCAAAGAATCTATTCCAATTGCCAGAGCTTCAAAAAAGAGCTCACTACCTTCTCTACATGTAATCTGGTTTCCCCTTCGACGCTACGCGGAGGTATACGATGAAACGCCCGCACGATATCTAATCCAGTAATCATACTGAGAAACATCTCTGCTCCGAAGTCGGGATCCGCGCAGTTGATCAAACCTTCCTTGTGTTTCAGCGTCAACCATTCGCTTAACGCTTGGTGCGCGGCCATCACTCCGCCACTGTAGATATTATGGAGTATCTGCGTATGCTCCTCGGAGATAGATGCCATCATTCTCATCAGATTCATGTGCTCATGACTGACGATAAAATTAAGGAGCAATAATCCAAACTCTGATAAAGCATGGTGACAATCTTTATAGTCATTCGGTGACACTGTCAACGTGCCGTTTATCCTTTGCGACAGCTGTTGTATCACGGCATCAATTAATGTTTCTATGTCCGCGAAGCGCTTATAAAGCGTTACTTTCGACACACCTGCTTGCCGAGCTATCGCTTCCATTGACATCTTAGCTGGCCCCTTAGCGAACATAAGAGCGCAGGCTGCATCAAGAATCGCTGTATCTTTGGAGTGATCTAAAGGCCGGCCGACTCGACTATTGGTAATCAATTTATTTTCCGAATAACTTAATGTACGATACCGTACAGTAAATACTAATCAAATGAGAATAGCAAATATGCGCAAGGTTCTGCCGCCGCTTATACTAGCCCTTCTTCTCGTCGGCTGTGGCGACACCACTCCAACTGAAACGCCAACGACCGATGCACCTTGGGTACGCACGGTGGCGGTTAAGACGGACGACCACGACGAAATCAGAGCATCGGGAACCATTAGAGGGCATTATGAGACTCCTGTCTCTTTTCAGGTTTCTGGGCGCATTCTCAAGCGAGAGGTGGATGCTGGTCAGAAGGTAGCGAGTGGCGCTCTGCTTTTTGAACTCGATAAACGTGACTTAGAGGCTACTATGCAAGTTGCCAAAGCGGAACTTCAAACTGCACAGGTCGCCCTCGCGATCGCTCAAAATGAGCTCGACCGTCAACGCCAGTTAATTGAACGCAACTTTGTTAGCCGACAAACTCTAGAAGCATTTGAGCTCGCACTACAGAACGCGGAAAGCCGTCGTGATTCCGCCAAAGCTGTATTATCTCAAGCCCAAAACGGGCTTAGTTATGCTGAGCTACGTGCAGATAAATCCGGTGTATTAGCCGAGGTTACAGGTGAACCGGGAATGGTTGTTGGAGTGGGGCAACCTGTGGCACTCCTCGTAGAAGATGGTGATCTAGAGGTCGAAGTGTTCCTATCCGACGGCAACCAAGCTCCAGAATCAGGTGTATTAAAGCTACAAGAGCAAGATTTGCCGCTTCGTCTACGTGAGGTAGCTGGTGCAGCAGACCCAGAGAGTAGAAGCTGGAAAGCTAGGTACAGAATAGAAGCCGTGACAGAGGCGTTGAACATAGGGACTGTTGTGCAGGTTGCGCTTAACCGTAACACATCAGATGTCACCTTCGAGGTTCCCCTGGGCGCGCTTGATGAACGCAACCAGGGCCCTCAGATTTGGCAGGTTGTAGGCAATACAGCTCAACCAGTCTCAGTTGAAGTACTGGAATTGAAATTAGAGTATGCGACTATTCGCGCGCCACTAAACAGCGAAAGTCGCGTCATTGCCGTTGGCACCCATCTATTGGAACCTGGAATGGCGGTTAGGGAGCAGGCGCGATGAGTTTCCCCAACCTCTCAGCGCTTGCTGTACGTGAACGCTCAATTACTCTGTTTTTTATAATACTTTCTGTCCTGGCTGGTGTTTTTGCATTCTTCTCTTTGGGGCGCGCAGAAGATCCGGCTTTCACAGTGCGGGTTATGGTTGTCTCCGTTGTATGGCCAGGAGCTGAACCTGAGGTTTTACAAAATCAAGTCGTCGACCGCTTGGAGAAGCGAATCCAAGAGGTCGAATACTTAAGTAAGATCGAGACCACGGTTAGACCTGGTCGAGCAGACTTACAGATAGAGTTTGAGGATTTCTCACCTAGTGAAGTTGTGCCTGATCTTTTCTATCAAGTACGAAAAAGAATGCAGGATGAGGCGCACAACCTACCCTCAGGTGTCATAGGGCCGATAGTAAACGATGATTTCTCCGATGTGTACTTCTCCCTTATAGCTCTAACAGCTCCCGGCATGCCTATGAGGGATCTTAGTCGGGAAGCTGAGACAATCAGGGATCGGTTACAACAGCTCCCAGCCGTTCAAAAGGCGATGATACTTGGTGATCGACCTGAACGTGTGTTTATCGATTTCGATATGGACCGTTTAAATAACCTAGGAGTAACGCCCGAACAGATTTTTGCAGCGATCGATGCAAGTAACACACTCATTCCTGAGGGTTCTTTGGACCTAAACGGGCCGCGTGCCTATCTTCGTACACACTCTGATTTAAGCGACCCAGACAAGCTAGCAGACCTACCGCTCAGAGTTGGTAATGCATTGATACGCCTCTCCGACATCGCAGAGGTGAGTCGTGGATATGAAGATCCGCCAACCTATCTAGTGCGGGCCAATAGCGAAGATGCGATTCTGTTAGGCGTGGTCATGAACAAAGGTGAAAATGGCTTGGCCTTTGGTGAAAGCCTCGCAAACTTTCTCGATAAAGAGCGCTCCAACCTTCCTTTAGGTGTTTCGCTACAGGTGCTCACCAACCAAACGGATGCCATAAGCCAGGCTGTTGACCTTTTCCAGGTAAAATTTCTAGTGGCTGTACTTGTGGTGATGGCGGTCACTGTCATCGCTATTGGCTTCCGAGCAGGTCTTGTTGTCGGCATCGCAATACCGATCACTATCGGTCTGACGTTCCTCATCATGAAAATGGTTGATATCAACCTCGACAGGGTCACACTTGGTGCGTTGATTATCGCCTTGGGACTGCTAGTCGACGATGCAATTATCTCCATAGAGATGATGATCGTAAAAATGGAAGAGGGCTGGGATCGAATTCGTGCTGCAAGCCATGCATGGAATGTTACCGCAGCCCCTATGCTCTTTGGGACCCTAGTTACGACTGCTGGCTTTGTCCCTATCGGTTTTGCTCAATCGGGAGTCGGAGAATACGCCGGCAACATTTTCTGGGTACTGGCATTTTCACTGCTGATATCTTGGGTCGTCGCCGTCACCTTTATGCCCTACCTCGGGGTGAAGTTACTCCCTAACTATCAGAAACACGATGCAGCGAGCCTCTATCAAACCCCGATTTACACTAAACTACGGGCAATCATCACTTACTGTGTACGCTTTCGTAAGACAGTTATTCTAGTTACCGTTGCAGCGCTTGTTATGAGCGCAGCTGTGATGGCGATACTTGTTGATAAACAGTTCTTCCCAAGTTCTGACCGACCCGAGGTATTGGTTTCAGTCTATCTACCTCAAGGCAGTTCAATTAAAACAACGGATGCTACAGTACAAAAATTAGAGAGTGCGTTATCTGAGCTACCGGAGGTTAAGAGCCTCTCCTCTTACATCGGGGCGGGAGCTCCACGATTCTTCATTTCAGCAAACCCTGAGCAACCTGATCCATCCTTCGCTAAGATTATCGCAATAGGTGATGATGCAGCAGGACGCGATAGAATCATGGCCGCACTTAAGCAGAGAATTGCCAACGGCGAGTTTCCAGAAGCTCGAATCCGTGTAACAAGCCTGCTGTTCGGGCCACCGGTTGTCTGGCCTGTCAGCTTCCGTGTCGTAGGTCCTGATCAACAGATATTGCGCGATATTGCCTATAAAGTCAGAGATAAAATCGCATCTAACCCACACACTGTAATTCCGCACCTAGAGTGGGATGAGCGTGCTCCAAGCTTCCATCTTGATATGGATCTAGAGCGACTTCTATTAATGGGACTCACACCTAACGACGTGTCACAGCAACTTCAGTTTCAACTAAACGGAGTCGAAGTTGCCGAGGTACGACAGGATATAAGAAGTGTTCAAGTGGTCGCGCGTAGTTCACGCGACACTATACTCTTACCCGAACAGTTAGAAATCAAGACTCAGGATGGAAAGAAAATTCCGGTTAGGCAGTTGGGCAAACTCACCATTCAATACGAAGAACCTGTTATCAAACGCTACAATCGCGAACCCTTTCTAGCCGTGCATGCCGATGTCGAGGGGGCGCAGCCGCCTGATGTCACTAAAGCAATTTGGGATACGATGCAGCAGATTAGAGATGATTTGCCGGCCGGCTATCGAATTGATATTGGGGGATCAGTAGAGCAATCCGGCAAAGCCGATCAGTCTATCCAGAAGCTGCAACCGCTGATGCTCGCATTAATGCTGATATTTATTATGCTACAAATGCGATCGTTCTCTGGAACCTTCATGGTGTTTTTTACTGCACCGCTCGGGTTAATTGGTGCTGCTGTTGCACTCTTTATATTTGACCAACCCTTTGGCTTTACCGCCCTGTTAGGCTTGATCGGACTAGGCGGTATTTTGATGCGTAACACCATGATCCTGACTCAGCAGGTACAGGATAATTTAGAAGAAGGGTTGGCAGCAGGCAAGGCGATCATCGAGGCAACCGTCTCACGAGCTCGCCCCCTAATTCTGACAGCACTCGCGGCCATCTTCGCTTTTATCCCGCTTACATTCGACCTATTCTGGGGACCTCTGGCCTATGTATTAATTGGCGGGGTTATGATGGGGACATTTATAACACTGCTGTTTGTCCCAGCTATGTATGCATTGTGGTTTAAAGTTGAAGCACCAAAATATGATGATGCGCTTTAAACTGCGATTAAAACAGAGATTCAACGAGTCAACAGAATTGAACTTCAGGCTACTACCCCTAGTTGATTCATGAAGAATTAGAAATGAGGAACAGCTATCGCCTAATCAAAAGTGGAATTCGTAACTTACCAAACTAGATGTATAACGTATCAGCCATAAAATGTGGGAGTCCACCTTTCTCAAAATTTTGTCATTCAAAGCCTCTTTGATTGAATAAATTGAAGGTCCGGAAAGGGCCAGAACCAGCAGTTCAGTATTCCAACCTAAGAATGTAAACAGCCAAATAATTTGATCACTTTTTGCATTAACCCTCACGAGCTTAAATCCGTTCGAAACCACGTGATGGCCAGATAGCTCGCACACCCTGAAAATTATCGTCAACAGTCGTTAGTTATTCAGGAGTGCCTACCAATGTATCAAATCAAACAGATTCCACCTGACAAGATGGATGCGAGCCAGCGACTCAATGAGGTCGCGCAACTGCTGGCGAATGGCTTGGTTCGTTTGCGAGAAAGTGGATGCGCTAGTTCGCAGAAACCTCAGGAGTATAGCGAAGTTCAGCTTGGCTTCTACCAGGAGAAGAGCGTTCATACAAACGACACCCTAACCAACTTTAAGGAGTCGATATGAACAGAAAACATCAACCCGTCGCGATACCTTCATCAGTGATAGAACAGATTGTTGGTCTTAAGGAGATGTCCTTCGAAGATCTCAAGTCCTTCTGGCTCGATGTCTATCAAACTGAACCGCCTACAAACCGCAGGCCATATCTTGAACGTCGTCTCTCCTACAAGTTGCAGGAGAATGTTTACAGGCAACAGAACCCCGGACTTTTAGAGAGGAACCAAAAACGAATCGAGCAGTTGCTAAAGGATACCGGCAATCCGCGTGCGGCTGGAAAGATTGTACCGGAGCCGGGAACGGTGCTCATTCGTGAATATCAGGAGGAGCGGCATGAGGTCACTGTTACCTTAGATGGGGCGTTTGATTACAAAGGCACTTTGTACAGCAGTCTTTCTGAGATCGCGCGATTGATCACCGGTACTCGGTGGTCGGGCCCTGTGTTCTTTGGCCTGCGCTCAGCATCTAAACCAAGCAAAAAAGGAGGTGCTAAATGAGCGAATCGACTCGACAGAGAAAACGCTGCGCTGTGTATACGCGAAAGTCTACTGAAGAAGGTCTGGATCAGGAGTACAACTCCATCCATGCCCAGACTGATGCGGGGCATAATTACATCAATAGCCAACGTCACGAAGGCTGGATACCTGTGGCTGATGACTATGACGATCCGGCATACTCCGGCGGCTCAATGGAGCGTCCCGCATTACAGCGGTTACTGAGGGACATCGAAGCGGGAAAAATCGATATTGTTGTGGTCTACAAGATCGACCGACTAACTCGTAGCCTCGCAGACTTTTCGCAAATGGTTGAGGTTTTCGATCGCCACAATGTTTCGTTTGTCTCTGTAACGCAACAGTTCAACACTACTTCTTCCATGGGTCGATTAACATTAAACATCTTGCTCTCCTTTGCCCAGTTCGAACGCGAGGTCACGGGTGAACGTATACGAGACAAGATCGCCGCCAGTAAGAAGAAGGGCATGTGGATGGGCGGTATTCCGCCGCTGGGTTATGACGTTAAAGACCGCCATCTGGTACCCAACCCGAAAGAAGCGAAATTGGTTCAACGGATATTTAAACGCTTTGTTGAACTAGGATCTGCGACACTGCTGGTCCGAGAGCTTCAGCTTGAAGGCGCAACAAGCAAGTCGTGGACGACACAGGAAGGAAACTACCGAGCTGGTAAGCCCATCGATAAGGGCATGATCTACAAGTACCTCCATAACCAGACGTACATCGGTAAAATTCATCACAAAGATAACTGGTATGACGGACGGCACACTCCAATCATCACTCAGGAGGAGTGGGACTCAGTCCACTCGATTTTGGCAACCAACGGAAAAGTGCGAGCGAATCGTACGCGAGCCAAAGTGCCATTCCTGCTCAAAGGGATTGTGTTTGGTAACGATGGTAGAACACTCACGCCCTGGACGACGAAAAAGAAAAACGGCAAGCGCTATCGCTATTACATTCCTCAGCGCGACGCTAAGGAATATGCAGGCGCGTCAGGGTTAGCGCGATATCCAGCTGCGCAGCTAGAGGCAACCGTGCAGACGCAACTGCGTGAAATACTGCGTTCACAACAGATGATCGAAAAGATACTCCCTGCAGCGGTATCAATTGATAATGAGCTTGATGAAGCGAAAGTCACCATAGCGTTGCGTAAACTGGATGATATCTGGGAGTTTCTGTTCCCGGCCGAGCAGGAGCGGATCACCAAACTTCTGATCGAGAAGGTGGTGGTCTCACCCGAGGATATAGAGGTCCGGCTCAGACTAAACGGCTTGGAATCTGTAGCCAGAGAACTACTCACAGCAACACAGACAGACAGAGCGGGGGCTAGCGTATGAATGAGATCGAAATCAAATCCAACGGCCAACGAGAAACTTATGAGTCATCCGATGGTGTTATGAGCATTCGTGTTCCTATCAAGATAACCCGTCGTGAAGGTCGCAAAGTTCTGAGGAAACCTACAGGCGAAGTAATTGGACGACCCTGGGAGAAAAAGTTCACGGTACTGCAGTTGGCCTTAATACGTGGGCATCGGTGGCTCAGGTTGTTTGAGTCAGGAAAAGTCAGCAGTCTCAAGGAAATTGCCAAGCGAGAGGGGATTGACAGTAGTTATGTCAGTCGCATGATTAACCTGACCACATTGGCACCGGAGATCGTCGAAGCTATTCTGGATGATGAAGTGCCGGATCACGTGACGCTGTTTGATTTGGCTGTTGATACTGCGGTGTTGTGGAGCGAGCAGCGTCAGCGGTTTGAATACTAAATGAACCTGGCAGGCTCGGGACGTTACCTATTTTTGAAGTTCCAGGCGGTCATCCCTCAATCCAAACATTGCCAGGGCGAGGCTTGGATTGTGGCATTTAGAGTGGCCTTTTAAGAGTTGTTAAAAACGATTGCCTTGAAGTTTAAAAATAAAACTCGTCGATTAGTTCGCTGGCTAACCGATGTTTGCTCGGGACTGGAAATCCGATGTTCGTTGACTTCGCTGTTTCAAAAAACGGAGAGAGACAGAGAATATAGGGCCATCAGAGAGAAAATAGCCCGATATGTCGATTTTCAAACTTATAGGGAAGTCAGCAAAAACCCTCATTAACCCCAAATAATACAAAGAGATAGGTAATAAAAAAGGCCAACCGATAACGGTTGACCTTAGTGTATTGGTGGAGGTGGCGGGTTTCGAACCCGCGTCCGTCAATCCTCTGCCTCAAGCTCTACATGCATAGACATCTCTATTGAGTTAACCCGTCACGAGCCGAGAGTCAGGCTGTTATGGGCGAGCCTTTTTGAGTTTTAACCCTTTGCCTTAAGGCGAAGTCTCCGGGCGATTCTATCTCATATGACACTGCCGAAACTCTGAGTTATAGACACCTTAGAGGGCAGCGCTAGCAGGCTTAGGCTGCTAGAGCGTAGTTATCGTCGTTTGCAACTATAACTGTGTGATGAGGGATTTACGAGAATCATCACATTCTCGACATGCACCTAAGGGTTCGCAATCGGCGTCGAATCCAAGTCACCCCCAGAACTGGCCAGTATAGCGTTTGCTATCTGGGTTACAAGAACTCTATTGGTTCTTGCTGAGAACACGCTGCTTTTCACGATTCCAATCGCGCTCTTTTTCAGTTGCACGTTTGTCGTGAAGTTTCTTACCTTTTGCTAAACCGATCTCACACTTAATTTTGCTCTCTTTCCAGTAGAGGCTCAGTGCGACACAGGTGAAACCTTTGGCTTCGACTGCACCGGCTAAGCGGTTCAGTTCTGTGCGGTTTAGAAGCAGTTTGCGTGGTCTAACCGGATCTGCAACAACGTGTGTGCAGGCGGTTTTTAATGGCGAAAAGTGGGCACCCAATAGCCAAGCTTCACCGTTTTTAAAATCGATGTAAGACTCAACCAGTTGTGCGCGGCCTTCGCGTAGGCTTTTAACTTCCCACCCGGTCAGCACAAGGCCAGCTTCGAATTTATTTTCGATGCTGTACTCGAATCGTGCACGTTTATTTTGGCAGATGGTGTTTCCGCCAGGAGCTTTCTTCTTTTTTGCCATGCGGCGGATTATATAGAGCTGCTGTAAGCAAAGGAAGGAATCCTCTTGTTCAAAGCGTATATAAACTGGACAATAAGCAGCTTGTAACTGTTATTTGAGATTTGCCTACCGTTATGACGGTCGTAAATAGAACCGCCCTTGTACTGCACACCGCTGAGCAGATGTTTGATCTGATCAACGATGTTCGTCGCTACCCAGAGTTCCTGCCTTGGTGCTCTGGCACGGAGGTGATCGCCGAGAGTGATGAGATGCTCGAAGCGACACTAAAGCTCGCCAAAGGGGGGCTTAGTTATGATTTTACGACGCGTAATCGTCTGGTCCGTCCCGCTTCAATGACCATTGGGTTGGTTAATGGCCCCTTTAAAAGTCTTGAGGGGGTTTGGACGTTTACTGAGTTGTCAGATGAGGCTTCTAAGGTGGAACTCAATCTCAGTTTCGAGTTTGAAGGCAAGCTAACGGGAATGGCGATGTCTAAAGTGTTTAATAGTGTCGCGACAACTTTGGTGGATGCCTTTGTGTCGCGCGCTGATCAAATTTACGGATGAGGTGATCAGTGATTAACGTTGAAGTGGCCTATGCTCTGCCGACTGAGCAGAAGATCATTGCTCTGCAAGTAGAAGAGGGTACAACGGCTTATGATGCGGTTGTTCGCTCGCGCATTGCTGAGCTGTATAAACAGATCGATATCAACAGCGACCCAATGGGTATCTTCAGCCGTGCGATCAAGGACCCTAAAGCAGAGGTTCTACGTGACGGTGATCGAGTAGAGATCTACCGCCCGTTAATTGCTGATCCTAAAGAGGTTCGTGCCCGCCGAGCAGCCGAAGCTAAAGCCAAAAAAGCCAACTCGTAAGTTGGCTTTTTTGTATTCGTTGAGCTCTGCGTTACTGCGGTTTCAGATCGCCTTCCAAACGTACCAGCTTGTCGTTTTCAAAGTAGACGCGAAACTGACGTAGCTCGACCACTTCATCCTCTTGTACCAACTGGAAGACATAGTCCCAACGGTTCTGGTTGAAGGTGTCCGTTAACAGGGGTGTACCCAGTACGTAACGAACTTGGCTAGGCGTCATTCCTGGGCGAAGCTGATCAACCATCTCTTGTGTCACCTGGTTGCCTTGCGGAACATCCATTTTGTACACGCCTGGAAAGGTTGTACAGCCGGTCACGAGAGTAGCAAGAAAGGCAGAGATGATGAGCTTGCGCATGTTCAGGTTGTTCCTGTTACTGTTCAAAGTGGCATTAGTTTACACGCCACTGTTTGAATCGACCAGTCTATAGCGCGCTGGTCAGCATCTCTTTAGCGTGCTCAAGGGTGGTATCAGTCATCTCAAGTCCACCCAGCATTCTAGCGACCTCATTGATGCGCTGATTTTTGGTTAGTGGTGTGATTTTGGTCTCAACCGAACCGGTGTCTGCGCCTTTGCTGACAAACAGGTGTTGGGTTCCTTGTGAAGCCACCTGAGGTTGGTGTGTGACACAGAGAATCTGTGCTCGTTCACTCAATTGACGTAACAATCGGCCAACGACTTCGGCAATGCCTCCGCCAATACCGACATCGACTTCGTCAAAAATGAGAGTCGGGGTGTCAGTCGTCTTAGCCGTTACAACTTGAATTGCAAGGCTAATTCGTGACAGCTCACCACCCGAGGCAATTTTGGCCAGCGGTTTTGCGGTTTGGCCCTGATTGGTATTGATCAGGAACTCAATCTCTTCCAAGCCTTGGGCCGTAATGTATTTAGGATCGATATCATTCAGACTGGCTGTGAAACGCGCGCTGTTCATGCCCAGCATGGCAAGCTGTTCATTCACCTCTTGATCAAGTTGTTTAGCTGCTTTTCTGCGTAGTTTGCTGAGTTGGCGAGCTTTTTCTAGTAACGCTGCATTAGCCGTAGCAACTTCGGATTCGAGTTGCTCTAAGTTCTCATCGACATGAGCCAAAGAGTCGAGTTCAGTATTTAGTTGGTCTTTTAATTCCGGTAACTGCTCTGGCGCAATGCGGTGTTTTCTGGCTAGATCGTAGATGCTGGTTAAGCGATCTTCCACCTCTTGTAAGCGCTCAGGGTCCAACTCAACTCGTTGAACAAAATGGCTCAACTCGCGTTCGGCCTCTTCCACTTGAATCAGAGCAGCGTTTAGCATCTCGGCGGTCTGCTGTAGTGCAGGTGAGTCCGCTTCGATGTCGCCCAATAGGTGCAGTGCTTGGTTGAGTACCGCTGTGGCGTTGCTCTCTTCACCCTCGCTAAGAAGCATCTGGATCTGTTGGCCACTGTTAAGGATTGACCCTGCGTTGGAGAGTATCTTCTGCTCCTCTTCTAAGGCTTGCAGTTCACCTGTTTGAGGGTCTAAACGGTTGAGCTCTTCCGTTTGATAGCTCAGCAGTTGCAGTTGCGCATTCGCCTCTTCACTCATGTCTTGAAGGCGTTTCAACTCACTCTGCTTTGATTGCCACTGGGTAAAGAGTTTACGTACTTCCTGTGCTGTCTCATTCGTTTTGGCGTAGTTGTCGAGCAGGGTGCGGTGAAAATCGCGCTTTAATAGACGTTGGTGTTCGTGCTGGCCGTGTATGTCGACAAGCAGCTCACCCAGCTCTTTGACGCGGTTCAGTGGGCAGGGGTGGCCATTAATATAGCTTCGGCTGCGACCGTCGGCACTCAGTGTGCGGCGTAAAATACACTCGTTGATCTCTTCCGACTCTAGCTCATTCGCCTCTAACCAGCGTTTCGCATCGGGTAGTGCTTGTATATCGAACGCGGCGCTAATCTCAGCTCGTTTTGCCCCTTCTCGAACCGAGTCGGCTTCAGCGCGTTTGCCTAAGGCTAATCCCAGTGCATCAAGCATGATCGATTTGCCGGCACCGGTCTCACCGCTGACGACGGTCATGCCCGATTTCAGTTCTAGGTCGAGTGTTGAGACGATCGCAAAGTTTCGGATGCTGAGTAGCGTTAACATGGCTTAATACCTGTTTAGATATACAGTTACTGTATTTTTAACCAATGTTTGTGGATTAGGCAATAGAAAAGTGCAGTCTTAGGTCAAAAAAGCGCGTGGAAGGGTTGAATTTCAGATGGTCGATACCACATAGGAGACAAGATTGAATGATTCTGGAGATAACACCATGGCGAATGAAGATCAGACACACCAAGATCAGGTTGAAGAGAGTCAAGTCGACGCGACGGCTGAAGAGAATCTTGTGGAGCCTGAACTGGTTGAGACGGAAGAGTTAACCGTTGAATCCCTTCAAGAAGAGCTAGCCGCTGCGAATGCGACGATTGCTGAGCTGCAAAAACAGCTGGCAGAGCTTGAACCTCGTGCCCAAGCGGAGATCGCTAACCAGCGCCGTCGTGCTGAGGTTGAGGTGGATAAAGCGCGTAAGTTCGCTGTTGAAAAATTTGCCGAAGAGCTATTGCCGGTCATTGACAGTCTAGAGCGCGCTATTGAAGCGAGCCAGGTCGAAGATGAGGTGGTTAAACCGCTTCGTGAAGGCGTTGAGATGACGCACAAAATGTTCATCGATGGCGTTGCTAAATTCAATCTAGAAGTGATCAACCCAGAGGGTGAGGCGTTCAACCCAGAGCACCATCAAGCGATGTCGATGGTTGAAGCGGAAGGTGCAGCACCAAACTCTGTCATTGCTGTGATGCAGAAGGGCTACCTACTTAATGGTCGCTTAGTTCGTCCTGCGATGGTGATGGTCGCTAAAGGTTAAGACCTTTTTATAAACCAGACTTGATATTTGAAAGACCACACCCATATAGGGGTTAAGGTAAAACAGTTTTAAACACCCAGTGCGGTGTCATTAGGAGAATTAAACATGGGTAAAATCATCGGTATTGACCTAGGTACTACCAACTCGTGTGTAGCAGTACTTGAAGGCGATAAAACTAAAGTTATTGAAAACGCTGAAGGCGATCGCACCACTCCGTCGATCATTGCTTACTCGGCAGAAGGCGAAACTCTGGTTGGTCAGTCTGCGAAACGTCAGGCAGTTACTAACCCAGACAACACTCTATTCGCGATCAAGCGTCTAATCGGTCGTCGTTTTGAAGACGATGTTGTACAGAAAGACATCAAAATGGTGCCTTACAACATCGCTAAAGCGGACAATGGCGATGCCTGGGTTGAGGTAAAAGGCGAGAAGCTAGCACCGCCTCAGATCTCTGCAGAAGTTCTTAAGAAGATGAAGAAAACTGCTGAAGATTACCTAGGCGAATCGGTAACAGAAGCGGTTATCACGGTTCCTGCTTACTTCAACGACTCTCAGCGTCAAGCAACAAAGGATGCGGGTCGTATCGCAGGCCTAGAAGTAAAACGTATCATCAACGAGCCAACTGCTGCAGCACTTGCTTACGGCATGGATAAAGCAGCCGGTGATCGTACGATTGCAGTGTACGACCTAGGTGGTGGTACTTTCGATATCTCGATCATCGAAATTGCAGACGTTGATGGCGAGCACCAGTTTGAAGTACTTGCAACCAACGGTGATACATTCCTAGGTGGTGAAGACTTCGACCTTGCGGTTATCAACTACCTAGCAGACGAGTTCAAGAAAGAGTCTGGCATCGATCTGCACAACGATCCGCTAGCGCTACAGCGTCTAAAAGAGGCGGGTGAGAAAGCGAAAGTTGAGCTTTCATCGGCACAGTCTACTGACGTTAACCTGCCTTACATCACAGCGGATGCAACAGGTCCTAAGCACTTGAACGTTAAACTCTCTCGTTCGAAGCTAGAGTCTTTGGTTGAAGATCTTGTTCAACGCTCACTTGAGCCATGTCGCATCGCACTTCAAGATGCTGGCCTATCCGCTTCTGAGATCGACGACGTTATCCTAGTCGGTGGTCAGACTCGTATGCCAATGGTGCAGGCGAAAGTGGCTGAGTTCTTCGGTAAAGAGCCACGTAAAGACGTTAACCCAGACGAAGCGGTAGCGATGGGTGCAGCGCTTCAGGGTGCGGTACTGTCAGGTGATGTGAAAGACGTTCTTCTACTGGATGTAACACCGCTGACTCTAGGTATCGAAACCATGGGTGGCGTTGCTACACCATTGATCGACAAGAACACGACGATCCCTACTCGTAAGTCGCAGACCTTCTCGACAGCGGAAGACAACCAGACAGCGGTAACCATTCACGTTGTTCAGGGTGAGCGTAAGCAAGCGACACAGAACAAGTCGCTGGGCCGTTTCGACCTTGCCGATATTCCACCAGCACCACGTGGCATGCCACAGATCGAAGTAACCTTCGATATTGATGCTAACGGTATCCTCAATGTCTCTGCTAAAGACCAGGCGACTGGTAAAGAACAGTCGATCGTTATTAAAGCCTCTTCTGGTCTAAGCGATGACGAAGTCGAGAAGATGGTTCAGGATGCCGAAGCGCACGCTGAAGAAGATAAGAAGTTTGAAGAGCTAACGGCTGCTCGTAACCAAGGCGATGCCATGGTTCACACAGCACGTAAGACGCTAGAAGATGCGGGTGATAAGGCTTCTGATGAAGAGAAATCGAACATCGAAGCAGCCATCACTGCACTTGAAGAGGCGTTGAAAGGCTCTGACACTGCAGAGATCACAGCAAAAACTGAAGCGCTAACAGAAGCGGTTTCGGGTGTTGCTCAGAAGATGTATGCAGAGGCTGCACAACAAGCAGAAGCTGGCCAAGGCGCTGAAGCTGAAGCGGCTCGCGATGCAGGCGATGACGTTGTTGATGCTGAGTTTGAAGAAGTCAAAGACGACAAGAAGTAAGCTTAGCAAGCAATAACGAGAGTTAAGACTCTCACAAAATCGTGTGTCAGCGCGGGGGTCTTTACTCCCGCGTTGTCATATTCACGATAGCGTAATTACAGGTTTACACGCAGTATGAGCAAGCAAGATTATTATGAACTCTTAGGTGTCTCTCGTGATGCATCTGATCGTGACATCAAAAAGGCTTACCGTCGCTTAGCGATGAAGTATCACCCTGACCGCAACCCGGATGACGAGGCGGCTGAACTCAAGTTTAAAGAGATCAGTGAAGCGTACGAAGTGTTGTCCGATGCGCAGAAGAAAGCGGCCTACGATCAGTATGGTCATGCGGGCTTGGGTGGCCAAGGTGGTATGGGCGGCGGCTTTGAAGGTGGCTTCTCAGATATCTTTGGCGATGTCTTTGGCGATATGTTCGGTGGCGGCGGTGGTCGTGGTCGCGGTCGTTCCAGCGTGCGTCGCGGTGCCGATCTGCGTTACAACCTCGATTTGAGTCTTGAAGAGGCCGTCCGCGGTTGTGAAAAGACGCTAAAAGTTCCTACCTACGTCTCTTGTGAAACCTGTGATGGTAGCGGCGCTAAGAAGGGCACAACGGCTAAGACCTGTGGTACCTGTGGTGGTGCCGGTCAGGTCCGCATGCAGCAAGGTTTCTTTGCGGTTCAGCAGACCTGTCCTACCTGTCATGGCGAAGGTAAAGTGATCTCTGATCCTTGTAATGTCTGTCACGGCCAGGGCCGTACGCAGAAGACCAAGACGTTGGAAGTTAAGATCCCAGCGGGTGTTGATACCGGTGATCGTATTCGTCTTTCAGGCGAGGGCGAAGCGGGAGCACACGGAGGTCCTTCAGGCGATCTCTATGTTCAAGTGAGTGTTAAAGATCACCCGATATTTGAACGCGACGGCGCCAACCTCTACTGTGAAGTACCGATCAGCTTTGTCGATGCAGCGTTGGGTGGTGAACTAAACGTGCCAACACTGGATGGTCAGGTTAAACTGAAGATCCCTGCAGAGACACAGACGGGTAAGATGTTCCGTCTACGTGGCAAGGGTGTGAAGCCGGTGCGCGGTGGCGCCTTGGGTGATTTGATGGTTCGTGCGGTTGTTGAAACCCCAGTCAGCCTCACTTCACGTCAGAAAGAGCTGCTAGAAGAGTTCCGTGACTCTACGGAAGAGCACCAGAAACATGGACCGAAGAAGCACGGCTTCTTTGATTCAGTCAAAAAATTCTTTGAGGATATGACCTAAGTTATGGGTGATCAGGCGGTTGCAGAGGTATGGCAAGCACTTCAGAGTGAGGCGAGTACATTAAGTGCTAATGAGCCGCTTCTGTCGAGCTTCTACCATACAACGATAAACAGCCATCCGACCTTGCGTTCGGCACTCTCTTATCTGTTGGCTGAAAAGCTGTCGGATGATGTGGTGCCCGCTGTGGCGATGCGTGAGATCTTTGAGGTCGCTTATGAAGCGGACCCCACACTGATCGAAGCCGCCTGTGCCGATCTCCTTGCGGTCTACACCCGTGACCCTGCAATTCGCGACTACAGCACGGTGCTGTTGTACTTGAAAGGGTTTCACGCGCTTCAGTCATATCGAGTGGCCAACTATATGTGGCGTCAAGGGCGTCAATCGTTGGCAAACTATCTACAGAGTCGTATGAGCTCGACCCTGCAGGTCGATATTCACCCTGCGGCTAACATCGGTCAGGGTGTGATGTTTGACCACGCGACCGGCATTGTCATCGGTGAGACCTGTGTTATTGAGAATGACGTCTCGATACTGCAATCCGTGACCCTAGGGGGTACCGGTAAGGAGTCGGGCGATCGACATCCGAAAATCCGCGCTGGGGTTTTGATTGGCGCCGGTGCTAAGATTCTTGGCAACATCGAAGTCGGCCAGGGTGCCAAAGTAGGTGCAGGCAGTGTGGTCTTGGAGCCTGTAGAGGCACATACGACGGTAGCGGGTGTTCCTGCCAAAGTGGTGGGTTGCCTAATGAGTGATATGCCAGCCTTGGATATGGACCAAGGGCTGAATGTCACTGACGAATAGATTTTTAGTTAAGGAAAAAGAGATGACACGTATTGCCATCACGGGTGCCGCAGGGCGCATGGGTAAAACATTGATCGAAGCTGTCGACGCGGCAGAGGGTGTGACCCTAGGCGCAGCCATTGTGCTTCCTGACAGTTCGTTGATCGGTGCTGATGCAGGTGAGTTGGCAGGCGTGGGTCGTCTGGGTGTTGCGATTACTGGCTCACTGGAGTCTGTGACAGACGATTTTGATGTATTGATCGACTTTACTAGCCCAGAGTCGACCCTTGCTAATCTTGCGATCTGTAAAGCTGCCGGTAAGTCGATGGTGATTGGTACGACGGGGCTAACCGAGTCGCAGAAGGCGAAGTTGGCAGAGGGTGGTGAGTCGATCTCAATCGTCTTTGCGCCGAATATGTCTGTTGGTGTAAACCTCTGTTTCAAGCTGCTTGAAGTGGCTGCCAAAGCCTTGGGTGACGATGGTGGTTACGACATTGAAGTGATCGAAGCGCATCACCGTCATAAAGTGGATGCCCCTTCAGGTACCGCTCTGCGTATGGGTGAAGTGGTTGCCGATGCGCTGGGTCGTGATCTTAAAGAGTGTGCAGTCTACGGTCGTGAAGGTCAGACAGGTGCGCGTCCTGAAAAAGAGATCGGTTTCGAGACAATTCGTGCCGGTGATGTGGTCGGTGATCACACTGTACTCTTTGCCACAGAGGGTGAGCGAATCGAAATTACCCACAAAGCGTCTAGCCGTATGACCTTTGCAAAAGGCGCTGTACGAGCAGCAGGTTGGTTGTCAGCTAAGGGTGCAGGTTTGTTCGATATGCAGGATGTTTTAGAGCTTCGTTAAGCGCGCTCCTGAGGGTTGAGGACTGTACTTTTCCTACTTCTCTCTGATAATATTTACACGTTGTTGTTCCTTTTATGGGCCCGTGTCGAATTACTCGCACGGGCCCTGTTTTATTCAGGGCGAAAAAAAGCCAGCTACATGAGCTGGCTTTTTTGAATCTGTATCAATGGGTCTGTTAAACCTTTTGATTCTCTTCAGACTCTGACTCTGTTTCAGAAGAGTCGACCAGTACTTCCGCCAGACTTGAGCGAGATAGCTCACCTTGTAGCTGCCCCTCTTCATCCACAACAGGGATTGGGTGATCCGCTTCAAGCGTCTCCGGGATAACCGTTTCAAGTACTGCATCAGAGGTGATGGTCGTTGTCTCGGTTAGATCGGCTTCTTCCCAAGTGGAATCTGCATTACCGCCCTTAGCTTCCTCTTCAAGCCATTCTTGAGTGACGGTGCCTTGGTAGCTACCTGAATCGTCCACCACGTGACCGTAATCGTAAGCGCCTCTCTTCATCTCTTTCAGCGCTTCACCGATGGTTTCAGCTGTAATACGGTGTTCCGGCTCCTTCATAACAGTCTCTACCGTCAATGCGCGGGCACGGTTCACATCCTTAACGAACGCTTCTACGTATTCATCGGCAGGGTTAAGTAGAATCTCTTCTGGCTCACCTTGCTGGACCAGCAGGCCATCTTTAAGAATCGCGATACGATCACCTAGGCGTAGTGCTTCGTCCAAATCGTGCGTGATGAAGATGATGGTCTTATTGAGCTTGTGTTGCAGTTCAATCAGTTGATCCTGCATCTCTGAACGGATCAGAGGATCCAGTGCCGAGAAGGCTTCATCCATCAAGAGGATTTCAGCATCAGTACAGAGTGCGCGAGCAAGACCGACACGCTGCTGCTGACCACCCGATAGCTGGTTTGGGTACTGCTCTTCATAGCCTTTCAGACCAACCGTCTCTAACCACTCAACCGCTTTCTGCTCACGAACTGACTTGTCGACACCTTGGATTTTAAGCCCGTATGCGACGTTATCGAGTACTGTGTAGTGAGGCATCAAACCGAAGCGTTGAAACACCATCGACATCTTGTGACGACGGAACTGTTCAAGCTCCTTAGTGTTGAGTTTCATGACGTCGGTGCCTTCAACAATGATCTCACCCGCAGTCGGTTCAATTAGGCGGTTGAAGTGGCGAATCAGTGTTGATTTGCCTGAGCCGGATAGGCCCATGATGACAAAGATCTCACCGCGTTTGATTTCGAGATCGATCTCTTTAAGACCGACGGTGTGGCCAGTTTCCGCTAGGATCTCATCCTTGCTTTTACCCGCTTTAACCATCGGCATAACGCTTTCTGGTTTGTCGCCAAAGACTTTGTAAAGATCTTTAACCTGAATCAATACGTCTGAATTACTCATGGCCACCTCCTAGGTGCGCCTGAGTGCGCTTTCCGTATGCCTGTGAAACGCGGTCAAAGATGATCGCAAGTACAACGATGGCTAAACCATTCAGAAGACCGATGGTGAAGTATTGGTTGGTGATCGATTTAAGTACCGGTTGCCCAAGGCCTTTTACACCGATCATAGAGGCAATAACGACCATGGCGAGCGCCATCATGATGGTCTGGTTGATGCCCGCCATAATTGTCGGCATCGCCAACGGCAGCTGAACACCTAAAAGACGCTGACGTGGGTTAGCACCATAGGCCGTCGCTGCTTCAAGTACCTCTTTATCAACCAGGCGAATACCCAAATTGGTTAAGCGAATTACAGGCGGGATAGCATAGATCACTACCGCGATCACGCCAGGGATACGGCCAATACCCAGAAGCATAACGACCGGGATCAGGTAGACGAAGGCTGGCATGGTCTGCATGATATCGAGCATCGGAGTGACAGTGGATTGCACGCGGTTAGATCGCGCCATGGCAATGCCGATTGGGATACCCAATACAATAGAGATCAGTGTGCAGACGGTGATGATACTCATGGTCCGCATGGTGTCGTCCCACATGCCAAAGTAGCCAACCACAACCAGGGATACAGCAACGCCGATCGTCAGTTTAGCTGAGCGACTTGCAGCATAGGCAAGACCAGCAATGACACCCAGAACCAACCACCAAGGGCTGTTGAGTAGGAGTTTTTCAAACCAGATTAAGAAGGTAAGAAGCGGATCAAAAAATGCTTCGATAGAGTCGCCATATTCACGTGAAAATTCACGATATGCACCGTCCATCGTTTTGCGAAGCTGCAGTAGTGAGCTTCGGTCCATCTCAGGAATATCCGTTAACCAGGATTTCTCTGCCATAGATACCTCTTGTTATTACACAGAAACGCCTCGCTTTTATTCAAAGCGAGGCGTGAGTATAACGCAGTTGTTAAGGATTAAAGAGCGCCTTCAACCTTAGCCGCTTGATCAGCTGTTAGCCACGTTTTCCAAATGTCTGCGTGCTCGGTTAGGAAGTACTCAGCTGCGTACTCACCATCTGCTTGGTTCTCATCCATCCACGCTAGAAGGCTGTTAAGCTGTGGGTTTGTGAAAGAACGGTTAGCTAGGTACTCAGCTGCTGCTGGAGCGCGATTAGAGAACTCAGCAGTTGTGTATGTGTAGACAGGTGATTCAGGGTACATAGACGGTTTTGGATCCTGACAGTCTGCTTTGTAGATACAGTCGATGAAATGCTGCTCATCAACACCTGAACCGAAGTCCACTTTAACCATCTCGTACTTACCAAGAATCGCTGTTGGTGCCCAGTAGTAACCGAACCAACCTTGGCCGCGCTCGTATGCACGTGCAATCGAACCGTCTAGGCCTGCTGCAGAACCTGGATCAACCAGTTCAAAGTTAGCATCGGCTAGGTTAAGTGCTTTGTGAAGGTTGCCTGCAGTGATCTGACAGCCCCAACCAGAAGGACAGCCTACGAAACCTGCTTTTGAATCATCTTCTGGGTGTGGGAACAGTGCTGCGTTTGCTTTGATACCCTCGATTGTTGCAAGGCTTGGATCCTTCTCAACCATGTATTTAGGTACCCAGAAGCCCTCTTCACCGCCATCGCTGAAGACTTTGCCAGCAACCGATAGTTTGCCTTCTGCTACCGCTTTCTCTAGACCCTCTTTGAAAGAGTTAGTCCAAAGCTCAGGTGCGATGTCTGGCTGCTGTTTCTCAATCATTGACGTTGAAGTCGGAACGGTGTCGCCAGGAACAACTTCAGCGTTACAGCCAAATGCGTGCTCTAGGATGAAGCGGTCAACGTTGGCGATAAATGTTGCTGATGCCCAGTTCATGTCGGCAATCTGAACGTCACCACAAGACGCGTGTGAACCTGCAAATGCAGTTGAGCTAGCGGCTAGCAGTGATGCAGCAAGAATCTGTTTTTTCATGTGTCTGTTCCCATTCGTTTTCAGTTTCTTATCAGGCTATTAACCTGTCGTGATAAACATCCTAACAGGTCTAATCATTAGAGTTCAAATAATTATAGTTGTAATTATTTAAATAGTGATTGATGATGAAAAGAGGATGGGCTATAAATGCGCCCGCTCAGCACGTTGTTAATCGTGCAACTTATTTCAATGACAGGCTTTACATGACAGACATTCAGCAATCACAAGATGTACTCATTGCTCTGCGTAAGATTATTCGTGCGACGGATATTCAATCAAAGCGTATAGCGAAGAGCTGTGGCCTCACCATTCCGCAGGTCATGGTGTTGCGTGCGATTGGGGATCTAGGTGATGTGACTGTTAAGAAGCTATCTGAAAGCGTTTCTCTGAGTCAGGCGACGGTAACGACTATTTTAAATCGCCTAGAGCAACGTGGTTTAGCGGTGCGTGTTCGTTCAGTGACCGATAAGCGTAAAGTAAATGCGCGTCTGACCGAAGAGGGTGCCTCTACCCTTGGTTCCGTTCCACCACTACTGCATGAGCGTTTTGAAGAGCGCTTTTCTAAGTTATCTGAAGCGAAGCGATTCCAGGTCGTTAATACCCTGCAGGATCTTGCTCAGATGATGGATGCTGAGGCTATCGATGCTTCGCCGCTTCTCGATTTGGCGGCGACGGCGAATCAGTAGTCGAGCTGAAGCTTTATCTCTAACGATCCTGCGATTGATTCAATATTCTGGCTAACCCAGTTTGGGTCAATACAACCCCACTGATCAATTCGGTAGACGCCTTGGTTATTCAAAGCCCCCTCAGTCTGTTGAAATGAACACTCGATTGACAGATCATCCAGATCTTTAATGGCATCCTGCAGTGTCCGTCTTGGCATGCCCGTGAGTTTCTGTAGGTGGGTGAGGTTGCCTGGGTGCTGATCAATGCACCAAGCGATCAGCAGTTTGCGTTGGAAAGCTTTGGCCGCTTTGCTCTCTTTTAACACTGACATTAAATGTGAATCTCATGCTGGGTGGTCGATGCGTTGTTCTGCTCGTTGTGGCGATCGATACTGATTCTGTGGAAGTTAAACGGCCCGCCGGAGTTTCTTTCTTTAAAGAACAGACGAAGTGCGTTGCTGACCGTTGGGAAGGCGATCTCATCCCAGGGGATCTCATCTTCGCTAAACAGTGCGACCTCATTGGATTCTGACGTCGTTGAAAAGCTTGGGGTGCGCATCTTGGCTAGGAAGAATAGCTGCAGCTGATTCACATGCACAATGGAGGTATGAGTGTAGAGCGAGATAATATCGACTTCCGCTTCAGCCTCCTCCCAAGTCTCACGCATGGCACCCTGTTCAGTCGTCTCACCATTCTCCATAAAGCCTGCCGGTAGGGTCCAATAGTTTTTGCGTGGTTCGATGTTGCGACGACACATCAACACTTTGTCTTCCCAGATGGGTAGGCAGCCGGCGATGATTCTGGGGTTGGAGTAGAAGATCGTCTCGCAGTTGGGGCAGACGTGTCTGGGAAGGTGGTCACCCTCTGGAATGGTCCATTCAACTGGTGTGGCACACTCGCTGCAGAACTTCATCGAATCTCCTATCTTTTGCGTAGCTTTCTTCTATTCGGTGTATGATTAAACTAATGATTTCGAAAATAGAGCAAACCCTGACTCACTACAAGCCTTGGCAGCTATCTGACCACTATTCGTCTGATCAGCAGGCGGGTGTGATGATGCTAATCACCGATCTAGCGGTACCAGAGGTGATACTGACCTTGCGGCACAGCAGGCTGTCGAGTCATGCTGGTGAGGTGGCTTTTCCAGGCGGTCGCAGAGATCCTGAGGATCAGGATATTCTTGCTACGGCTTTGCGTGAGACCCATGAAGAGCTGGGTATTGAGCCTTCACAAGTTAGGCCCTTGGGCGCTTTAAGTGATGTGCTCTCTAAGCATCGCCTCAAAGTGGTTCCCTGGGTCGGTGTTGTGCCGCATACGGTGGTCGAGCAACCTAATCCCGATGAGATCGAAGCCGTTTTTCGAGTACCGTTGAGCTTCTTTATGGAGCCGGGCCGCGCGCGATTTGATCAGTTCATGGATCTATCCGGTAGGACTCGATATGCACCAGCATGGGATTATCAAGGCTATGAGATCTGGGGGCTAACCGCCTGGGTCATTGCCGAGCTATTAAACAGTGCCTTTGATGCACAGATTCAAACCAGACCGAGGCCAGAGCGAACTTAATGGATTCAGAAAAACCGATTCCCAATCCTTGCATGGGCGTGTGCGCTCTCGATGAGGACGATCTCTGTATTGCCTGTCGTCGTTCAGGTCTAGAGATCGCCTATTGGAGTACTTACTCCAACGAGAAGAAGCGTGAAGTCTGGGCGTTGATTCGAGAGCGGGAGGCTACTCCTCCGCGTCACTCTCGATCTCGAGACGCTGGACACGAACCGTCTTAATCAGGTTGTCACTGATTTGTAGCGTCTCTAAACGGTACTCATTCAGTTCGATACAGACGTTAGCATCGGGAATAGATTCAAGCTGTTCTGTGATTAGACCGTTTAGCGTTTTTGGTCCTTCGGTCGATAGCTCCCAATTCAGTGCTTTATTGATCTCACGAATATAAGCCGAGCCATCGATAAAGTAGCTGCCATCTTCCTGTTGGTGGATGTCTTCATGGATATCGGATTGATCGTTAGAGAGTTCGCCGACGATCTCTTCTAAGATATCTTCCAGGGTGACAATGCCTTGTACATCACCGTACTCATCAACGACGACGCCGATGCGGCGGCTCTCTTTCTGAAAGTTAAGGAGCTGTGTCTGCAGCGGTGTGCTCTCTGGAATGAAGTAGGCCTCATGAACCACCGCCATAATGGCCGGTTTGGTGACCTTGCCCTGTTGAATCAACTGGGCCAGATTGCGCATGTGCAGTACGCCGACGATCTGGTTGATGTCGCCACGGTAGACCGGAAGGCGGGTATGTTTGGTCTTAGAGAGCTGCTCAAGAATCTGGTCCATCTCATGGTCCAGATCGATGCCCTCTACCTCGTTGCGTGGAATGATGATGTCATTAACGGTCACTTCACCAAGCTCTAGAACTCCCAAAAGCATCGATTGATTCGATTGAGGGATCAGAGCGCCTGACTCGTTCACGATGGTGCGTAACTCTTCGGTGCTGAGGTTATGGGCATCTTCCCCGGTCGTCTTGATACCGAGTAGGCGGAAAATCCCATTGGTAATGAGGTTGACGGCAAACACTAAGGGGTAAAACACTTTAAGTAGCAGTACTAAAACATAGGAGGCCGGAAAAGCCACCTTCTCTGGATACATGGCTGCCAGTGTCTTAGGCGTCACTTCCGCAAAAATCAGCACGACCAGCGTCAAGGCACCGGTCGCAATGGCGATACCTGCATCGCCCCAAATTCGAACAGCAATGACGGTCGCGATGGCTGATGCGAGAATGTTGACGAAGTTATTGCCTATCAAAATCAGGCCGATCAGACGATCTGGGCGATCTAGTAGTTTGGCGGCTTTGCGTGCACCTAGGTGGTTATTCTTCGCTAAATGCTTCAAACGGTAGCGATTGAGCGACATCATGCCAGTTTCTGAACTAGAGAAAAATGCAGAACAGAGGATCAGAATAAACAGAAGAATTGAGAGCGAGCTTATCGACGCGTCTTCCAAGGGGAAATGCCTATATTGTTAACGGAAGCTCATTTTGTGTAGATGGGGCCTGGGTGTCAACCCAATTAAGCCCCAAGTATTAGCTCTAGAACGGCCTTTGAACCAAAGAAGCCGAGCATCAGCAGAACAAAGCCGCTGAGTGTCCAGCGTAGAGCAGTGCGGCTACGCCAACCAAACATCGCACGCCCTGTTAGCAGAATGGTGAAGATAACCCAGGCACCAAGGGATAGCAGCGTTTTGTGAGCGAGGTGTTGTGCAAACAGATCATCGGTGTAGACGTACCCCGTTATCAACGCCAACGTCAGCACTACCTGACCCGCAGTGATCAAATCAAACAGTAGGTTCTCCATCACCTGCAGTGGTGGCAGGGTGTTCAGTAGGCCTCTGGTCTTGTGGCTTTTCAGAGCATGCTCCTGCTTAGAGAGCAACAGAGCTTGTAGTGCCGCTAAGGTAAACAGGCTGTAGGAGATGATCGACAATAGAATGTGGCTCAGCAGTCCGGCGCTGTAGCTTGATTTGGTCCCTTCGCCGGGGAAAGCGTAAGCCAGAGCCAAAGTGATGGCGGCCATTGGAAAGACCCACATAAACAGATTGTCGAGTTTATGACGCAGGCTACCCAGCAGCAGAAGAACGACCACGGCGATCGAGATCATCGAGCCAGCAACAAAGAAGCTGAGGTTTAAGCCAAATCCGCCCGAAATGATCTCTAAGGTTGCGATCAGCTGAAAAATGACGGCGATGGAACCAAACGCCTGTATGCGGTTGCGTGGACCGCCTTGTTGAGTCGCGAACTGCTTCATTTGCCACTGGCTGGCAATCAGATAGAGGCCAATGGCGGCAAGGGTAAATAGCGATAGCATCCAAAACTCCGGACTGTGTAAACCTAATTTCACAAGTGTGGCACAAATTGCTGGGATGCGAAATATACAGTCAGCCTGTCCCTGCGCTATACTACGGCGCAAATTTGGCGGGATATCTCGATATCGAAACGACCCATTAGACCCGCACAATGAGGAATAGAATGTTTGCAAATCTTCAAGAACGCTTAACTGGCACGCTTCGCTCCGTTACAGGACGCGCGAAACTGACCGAAGACAATATCAAGGATACGCTGCGTGAAGTACGTATGGCGCTTCTTGAGGCTGATGTTGCTCTGCCGGTGGTTAAAGAGTTTGTAAACGCGGTTAAAGAGCGTGCTGTTGGACAGGAAGTTTCTAAAAGCCTAAGTCCTGGTCAGGTTTTCGTTAAGATCGTTAACGAAGAGTTGGTTCGCGTGATGGGTGAAGCGAACGAACAGCTCAACCTAGCGGCAACGCCACCTGCTGTGGTGATGATGGCGGGTCTGCAGGGTGCGGGTAAAACCACCTCGGTTGCAAAGCTGGCGCGTTTCCTCCGTGAGCGTGAAAAGAAGAAGGTATTGGTCGTATCGGCTGACGTCTACCGTCCAGCAGCGATTCGTCAGCTAGAGACGCTGGCCGGTGAGGTGGATGTCGAGTTCTTCCCGTCCACAATTGAGCAGAAGCCGATCGATATCGTTAATGGCGCGACGGCGCATGCAAAAATTCAACACCATGATGTAGTCATCGTCGATACCGCGGGTCGTCTAGCGGTTGATGATGCCATGATGGCTGAGATCAAAGAGCTGCATGCAGCGGTTAATCCGGTCGAGACGCTGTTCGTCGTTGACTCTATGACGGGTCAAGACGCTGCGAACACTGCAAAAGCCTTCAATGAAGTCTTGCCTCTTACTGGTGTGATTCTGACTAAGACCGATGGTGATGCCCGTGGCGGTGCGGCTCTGTCGGTACGCCACATTACTGGCAAGCCTATTAAGTTCCTAGGTGTTGGTGAGAAGGTCGATGCCCTTGAGCCTTTCCACCCTGATCGTGTTGCTTCGCGTATCTTGGGTATGGGTGATGTGCTCTCCTTGATTGAGGAAGCTGAGCGCAAGATTGATAAGGATAAAGCGGAAAAGCTGGCGAAGAAGGTCAGCAAAGGTAAGGGCTTTGATCTAGAAGACTTCCGTGATCAGATCAATCAGATGAACAACATGGGCGGCATGATGTCGATGATGGAGAAGATGCCGGGTATGGGGCAGATGATCCAGGCGGCACAAACGGCTCAGGCTGAGCAGGGCATGAAGAAGTTTGCCGTGATCATCGATTCGATGACGGCTAAAGAGCGTCGCAACCCAGATATTATCAGCGGCTCGCGTAAGCGCCGTATTGCGGCTGGTTCGGGTACCAACATCCAAGAGATCAATCGCCTGCTTAAACAGCACAAGCAGATGGCTAAGATGATGAAGAAGTTTGGTTCTAAATCGGGTATGGCGAAACTGGCGCGTGGCATGAAAGGGATGATGCCACCGGGTATGGGTGGTCCTGGTGGTTTCCCACGTATGTAATTGATCAAACTCTGATCAAAAAATAGCTTTTAATGGGCGCAGTATTCACGTAAAATCTGCGCCCTATTTAATTTGGCCTTCATCTGTCTGGGCAATTTGCTGGGATTGGTGAAGAAACAACAATGATGGGCGATCTCAAAACCCATCCGCGAAATAAAGGGGTCCTTAATGGTCACTATTCGTTTGTCCCGTGGTGGCGCTAAAAAGCGTCCGTTCTATCACATTCATGTCGCAGACTCTCGTTTTGCGCGTGACAGCCGCTTTATTGAGCGTGTTGGTTTCTTCAATCCTGTTGCTCGCGGCCAGGAAGAGCGTCTACGTCTTGATCTAGAGCGCGTAGAGTACTGGGTTAGCAAGGGCGCTCAAATGAGCGAACGTGTTAGCACACTGGTTAAAGAAGCACGTAAAGCTAAGTAATTGATTAAGGCCTGATAGCAGTGGCAGAGATTGCAGCAGAGGACTACGTAGTTCTTGGACGCTTCAACTCACCTTTCGGTGTACAGGGTTGGATTAAAGTCTACTCATACACTGATTCGATGGAGAATATCCTAAGCTATCGCCCCTGGTTGGTAAAACAGCAAGGCGAATGGGTACCGGTTAAGGTCACCAGCGCTAAAAAACAGGGTAAGGGTTTAATCGCAAAATTAGACTCTATAGATTCACCCGAAGCAGCCCGCCAATATTGTGAAGCGGAGATTGCAGTACCACGCTCGGTTCTACCAGTGTTGGATGACGGTGAGTACTACTGGAGTCAATTAGAGACATTATTGGTTTATACCGAATCCGGCGAATTGTTGGGTCGGGTAGATCACCTAATAGAGACCGGCGCAAATGATGTGTTGGTTGTTAAAGGTACAGACGAGAGCGTTGATCGTGAGACACGATTGATCCCATATGTACCGGATCAGGTGATCAAACAAATTGATTTAAACGCTGGAACAATGCGGGTCGATTGGGACCCAGAGTTCTAAGTTGTGTGGTTTGGGATCGTATCGCTGTTCCCTGAAATGCTTGAGGCGGTTAGCCGTTTTGGTGTTACAGGCAGAGCAGTTAAAAACGGACTGATCCAAGTCGAGAGTTGGAATCCAAGAGATTTTACTCACGACAAACATCGCACCGTCGATGATCGCCCCTTTGGTGGTGGTCCTGGGATGTTGATGAAGGTTCAGCCATTGAGAGATGCGATAGCGGCGGCGAAAGCGGCAGCACCCAGTCAGGCTAAAGTGATCTATCTGTCGCCACAAGGCAGACGCTTAGATCAACAAGGTGTGACAGAACTGGCCACGGCAGAGAGTTTGATCTTTGTCTGCGGTCGCTACGAAGGGGTTGATGAACGCCTGATCGAAGCGGAAGTGGATGAAGAGTGGTCACTCGGTGATTTTGTCCTGAGTGGTGGTGAGCTCCCAGCCATGGTGATGGTCGATGCGATATCAAGAATGGTGCCTGGTGTACTGGGTGACCAAGCCTCTGCTGAAGAGGACTCCTTCTCGGAAGGATTGCTTGATTGTCCACACTACACACGACCAGAACAGTTAGATGGCGTTGGCGTACCGTCGGTATTGATGAGTGGAAATCACGCAGAGATACGTAAATGGCGCCTAAAACAGCAGTTAGGAAGGACCTATGAGCGTCGCCCTGATCTGCTAGAGAAGATCGATTTGGACCCAGAACAGCAAACGTTGTTAAACGAATACATCGGCGAGACTAAAAAGTAGTCCGCAGTTGAAAAGTTAGGAGCGAGCGATGAGCAGCAAAAACTTAATCATTCAGCAGATCGAAGCTGAACAAACTGGTAAAGAAGTACCGAACTTCGGCCCAGGTGACACTGTAGTAGTTCAAGTACGTGTAGTAGAGGGCAACCGTAGCCGTCTACAGGCGTTCGAAGGTGTAGTTCTAGGTAAGCGTAACCGCGGCCTAAACTCTGCTTTCACTGTACGTAAAATCTCTCACGGTGTGGGTGTAGAGCGTACTTTCCAGACCTACAGCCCAGCGGTTGAAGCGATCGAAGTTAAGCGTCGTGGTGACGTTCGTCAGGCGAAACTTTACTACCTACGTGAGCGTAGCGGTAAGTCTGCACGTATCAAAGAGAAGCTTAACTAAGTTAATTTTATTAACTGAGTTGATCTCGATTAAAAAAGGCGACCATGGGTCGCCTTTTTTATTGCTCAAATTTCTCCTATTTCTAATAGTGGTCTAGTATGAAGTGATGACTGTTGGGGGGAATCCTTTGCGTTGGTTTAAAACCGTTCTACTGTTATTGATAGCGACGCTACTGGTCGGTGGGGGCGGTTATGCCTATGTCTATTACAAAGCTAAAGCCTATATCGATGATACGTTGACGGTTCTGCTGCCTGGCTATCGTGTGCACTATGAGCAGTTGGTTCTGGATCCACGCGGTGAAGTCCGAATTGAGTCGCTGCAGGCGGCTCCTTTCGGTTATGAGTCTGCCATTAAAGTGGCCAATATCAGTATTCGAGCGGACGCGCCGCTCTTCTTCTTGCAACCCTCTCCTGTCAGCAGTGCTTCTGACTGGCCCAGTTTCTTGGCCATCAAAATCGATAAGTTAAGAATGGATCTGGCATCCGACTTTATGGAGACGGCCCTTGCGAATCAGAGTGCTGCTGCGAGCAAAGGGTTAGTTAACATCGCCGCTCTGGGTTGTGGCGATGTGCGTGAATTCTCTCTGCCTGTGTTACGAGATATGGGATACCTCGAAATTCAGGCGGATCTTAACATTCGCTTAGACCCAGATAACGATAATGGACGTCTAGTCTTGGGTAGTCAGATTCAGCTGTTGGGGATCGCCTCGCAACGATTGGTGTTGGAGGTTAGTTTTACACCTGGATACCTTGCACCACAGACCTTGTTGGCGGCCAGTCCGCGAGTCCAGCGTTTTCAGTTTGCCTACCAAGACCTTGGATTTAATGCTCGCCGCGATACCTACTGTGCTGAACAGACTGATGTAACCGAGGCGGAGTACCGCTTGGTGCATGCCGATCTGTTAAAAGCTCAGGCTACACAGTTGGGTATGCAGGTACCAGAGCGGCTTTGGAATGCCTATGAGCAGGCTATTGCTCCGGGCTCAAGTGTTGATTTGGGCATCTCACCCGCAGGCGGTATGGGCAGTGAGCTGTTCGTATTGATGAACGCCCCCCACGTCTTAGCTGAACGCTTGAATCCCTCTTTGCGCATCAACTCGGTGGGGCTTGATTTAGCGGGATTGGATTGGGAGTCCCTGTTGCCAGATGCGGAGCAGGCTGAACAGTTAACCCCTCAGGAGGAGGGATTGGTCAATGTTGAGCAGCTCAAGGAGAAGATTCTCTCCAGTCGCGAAGTGCAAAAGCTTGAGGATTCTAAGCAGTTCTATCCTGCTAGCTTTGATGAGCTGGATGACTATCTACAGTATCAGATTCGTCTCTACACCCACTTCGGGCGCTTTATTGAGGGGCGTTTGATCGAGGTGGCAGACAATAAGTTAGTTCTACTAAGAAGGGTCGATCAAGGGTATGCTTCCTACTCTGTTGATCGTAACTTTTTAGAAACTATTGAGGTCTACCGTTAGTGCCGGATGCACGTTTTACTGCGCAAAGCCCTGACTCCAAAGATGCCGCGTTAATCAAAGAGTTCATTCAAGGCTTGTGGATGGAGCGTGGCTTAAGTGACAACACGCAGAGCTCCTATCGACGCGATCTGAATCAGTTTGCCTGTTGGTTGAATCAGCAGGGTAAATCACTGATGGCTGTTACGCAGTCCGATTTACAGCACTATCTTGCCTGGCGCCTGTCTGAAGCGTTTAAAGCCAGCTCGACTGCTCGACAACTCTCCTGTATCCGTGGATTTTATCGCTACCTATTGCGCGAAAGTGTTATCGACGTTGACCCTACGTTGAATATCTCCAATCCAAAGCGCGGGCGCGCGTTGCCAAAGTCCATTTCCGAAGCAGAAGTGGATGCGCTGCTTGAGGCGCCGGATGTTGAAGATTCACTGGGGTTGCGAGATCGAGCTATGTTGGAGCTGTTGTACGGATCCGGGTTGCGTATCTCTGAGTTGATTGGGCTTGAGGTGGGTCAAATTGACCTGAGGGCTGGGCTATTACAGGTTGTCGGTAAGGGTGATAAAGAGCGACTGGTCCCTGTTGGCGAGGCGGCCATTGATTGGTTGAAACGCTATCAATCAGCTGCACGGCCACTGTTGATGGGTGCTACCAACCCTGAAGCGCTCTTCTTGAGTCGTCGAGGACAGCAGATGACCCGACAGACCTTTTGGCATCGTATTAAATTTTGGGCCCAGCAGGCGGGCGTTAAATCAGAACTATCGCCCCATACGCTTAGACATGCGTTTGCAACACACTTGTTGAATCATGGGGCGGATCTTCGTGCCGTGCAGATGCTATTGGGGCATGCCAATTTATCGACCACCCAGATCTATACGCAAATTGCCACGCATCGCTTAGAGCAGTTGCACAAGCAGTTTCATCCGCGGGGTTAAACTGGCACACTGGGCGCAATTTTTAAGGAGTTAAGATGAAAACCTTGTTCGTACTGTTGTTGTCCCTTGTGACTTTGCCGGCTCTGGCAAATACAGAGACCCTGATTGAAGAGAAGCTGAAAGCGGTTGATCCTTCGATTCCTATTACGCTGATTGAGCCGTCCGATATGACCGGTTTTTATGAGGTGCTACTCGGTTCTGGTGAGGTGCTCTACGTCAGTGAAGATGCGCAGTTTATTCTGTCGGGCAAGGCGTATCAGATCACACAAGAGAACCGTCTGATCAATCTTACCGAGAAGCGCTTAAGTGGGATGCGTTTAGATGCCATGCAGCAGGTGGCTGATAGCGATATGGTTATTTTCCCAGCTAAAGGTGAGAAGAGAACTCGACTTTATGTCTTCACCGATATCGATTGCCCCTACTGTCAGAAGCTGCACGAAGAGGTGGATGCTCTGAACGAAGCGGGTGTCGAAGTCGCTTACTTAGCCTTTCCTCGCTCTGGTCCTGGCGGTGCTACTGCGTCACGTATGGATCAGATCTGGTGTGCCGATGACCGCTTAGCAGCAATGGAGTCAGCGCTAGATGGTGGCTCTGTTAAAGCGGATGGCTGCCAAACACCCGTGCTTGAACAGCTGGCGCTGGGTCAAAAGCTAGGGGTTACCGGCACCCCTGCGATGATTACCGAGACGGGTGATCTATTACCGGGTTACATGCCAGCCGAGCGTCTGCTGCCGGTGTTGGGGATTAAGTAATCTCTGGAAAATGCTGGTAGGGTCGTGACAGGCTGAAAGCCAGTCACGTTTCTCTGTAGTTAGGTTGAAGCACTGGTGTCAGGCTTCAGCCTGACATCCGCCCTCTAATTACGCTTTTTATCAGTAAAACCTCCCTAATACCCATAGTTCAAACACCCTTTTTTAGCTATAATATGCCCCATTTTTTAACGCTCTGGGTCGGGTGAACCGCTCGAGCTCACTTCGAATGAGGTAAGGTTGTGAAGCCGGTAAAAGTTGGCATCTGTGGAATGGGTACTGTCGGTGGCGGTACGTTCGATGTTCTTAATCGCAATGCGTCTGAGATTGCACGTCGTGCGGGTCGTCGAATTCAGATTGAACAGGTCGCTATGCGTCGCCCTAACCCTGCGTTTGATACGACAGGAATCCACGTTACATCGGACATTTTCGAGATCGCAACCAACCCTGAGATCGATATCGTCATTGAGCTGATCGGCGGTTACGAGACAGCCTTTGATCTCGTGATGACGGCCATTCAAAACGGTAAACACGTCGTCACTGCGAACAAGGCGTTGATTGCGGTGCATGGCAACGAAATTTTTGCGGCTGCGCAAGAGAAGAATGTGATGGTCGCGTTTGAGGCCTCAGTTGCTGGTGGTATCCCAATCATCAAAGCGATTCGCGAAGGTCTATCAGCGAACAAGATCGACTGGTTGGCTGGCATCATTAACGGTACCGGTAACTTCATTCTGACCGAAATGCGTGACAAAGGTCGTGCCTTTGAAGATGTATTGGCGGAAGCCCAAGCCTTGGGTTACGCAGAAGCGGACCCTACCTTTGATGTCGAAGGCATCGACGCAGCGCACAAGCTGACCATTCTTGCCTCGATCGCGTTTGGTATCCCACTGCAGTTCGAAAAAGCCTACACCGAAGGGATCAGCAAGATCACTTCACAGGATGTGAACTACGCTGAAGAGCTAGGCTATCGTATCAAACACCTAGGCATTAGCCGCCGCACAGCGAAGGGCATTGAACTGCGTGTTCACCCAACGATGATTCCAGAGAAAGCGTTACTGGCCAATGTTGATGGTGTCATGAACGCCGTCCTTGTGGATGGTGATGCGGTTGGTCAAACCCTCTACTATGGTGCGGGTGCTGGTGCTGAGCCAACGGCTTCGGCTGTGGTTGCCGATGTGGTGGATGTGGTTCGTACACTCACGGCTGATCGTGACAACCGAGTTCCCCACTTGGCTTTCCAGCCTAGCGAGCTTTCAGATGCTGAAGTGCTTCCTGTTGAACAGGTTGAGAGTGCTTACTACCTTCGCTTGCAAGCCGTTGAACGCCCAGGCGTGATGGCTCACATTACCCGCATCCTCGGTGAAAAAGGGATCAATATTGAAGCCGTGATTCAGAAACCGATCCGTGAATCACAGGTGCCTGTCATTCTGCTGACTCAACGAGTGGTTGAATCGACAATGAACGAAGCGCTTCGCGAGATCGAAGCACTGCCAGACGTTGTGGGTGAAGTGACCCGCATCCGTGTTGAACAACTGGCTGATTAAGAGGAATTTTCGATGCGTTATATTTCGACTCGTGGTGATGCGCCCGCACTCAATTTTGCGGATGTGCTATTAGCTGGTTTGGCGTCTGATGGGGGTCTCTATGTACCTGAGACTCTACCGACTTTCTCGAAAGAGGAGATCGCAAGCTGGGCAGGCCTTAGCTATGCGGATCTTGCCTTCAAAGTGATCAAGCCGTTCGTTGAAGAGTGCATTAGCGACGGGGATCTTAAATCGATGATCGATGAGACCTACGCTGTCTTTAAACACGATGCCGTAGCACCTTTGGTTCAGATCGATAGCAACGAGTTCGTTCTTGAGCTGTTCCATGGTCCTACCTTGGCATTCAAAGACTTCGCACTGCAGTTGCTCGGTCGTTTGATGGATCATGTGCTGAAACAGCGCAATGAACGCCTGGTGATTATGGGTGCTACCTCAGGTGACACGGGTTCTGCAGCGATCGAAGGCTGTCGTCACTCTGATCACTTGGATATCTTCATTCTTCACCCTTACAACCGTGTCTCTGAAGTACAGCGTCGTCAGATGACGACCGTATTGGAAGACAATGTCTTCAATATCGCCTTGGAAGGTAACTTTGATGACTGTCAGGAGATGGTGAAAGACAGTTTTGCTGATCAGAGCTTCCTAAACGGTATGAAGCTGGGTGCAGTGAACTCAATCAACTGGGCTCGTATCATGGCTCAGATCGTCTACTACTTCTCAGCCTCGCTGACCTTGGGTGGCCCTCATCGTCCAGTCTCTTTCTCGGTTCCAACGGGTAACTTCGGTGATATTTTTGCCGGCTACCTCGCTAAACAGATGGGTCTGCCGATCGATCAGTTGGTGGTAGCGACTAACCGTAATGACATTCTTCACCGCGTCATCAGCGGTAACGATATGTCTAAAGGTCAGCTTGAGCATACTCTGTCGCCATCGATGGATATTATGGTCTCGTCGAACTTTGAGCGTCTTCTATTTGATGTTTATGGTCGTGACGGTAAAGCCGTTGCTGATCTGATGGCGCGCTTTAAGAGAGAGTCTGTTCATCTTGGTGATGGTGAGTGGGATAAGGTTCGCGAGCTGTTTAACAGCTACGCCGTTGATGATGAGACAACCTGTCAGGTTATTGCTGATGTCTACGAGTCGACTGAGTACCTACTGGATCCGCACACAGCGATTGGTGTTAAAGCAGCACGCGAATGTCGTCGTGATATGAGTGTACCGATGGTCACTCTGGCCACCGCGCACCCGGTTAAGTTCCCAGATCCTGTTGTGAAAGCAGGTCTTGAATCGCCTAGCTTGCCGGCTCATATGAGCGATCTGTTTGAACGAGAAGAGCGTCTGTCGGTGCTGGATAACGATCTGGCCACAGTACAACAGTTTGTGGCGACTCACTCGCACAAGAGCTAAATGAATCGCCCCTCCTTTGAGGGGCGTTTTTTTGTATGGACAGTTTCTTCTCGCTCTCAAAGCTTTTCTGGTTCCTCGCTGCACCTGACCATCTTTTGGTCTGGTTGATGCTGCTTGGCCTTTTTTTACTTTGGTTAGGTAAGCGCCGCTTAGCTAGCTGGCTGCTATCTATTGATCTACTGCTGTTGATGGCGATTTTATTGATGCCCTTGGGAGATGCGGTTTTGTACCCTTTGGAGTCACGTTTTAAGCAACCGGATCTGAATCAGATTGAGCCCGCCGGGATCGTGATTTTGGGCGGCGGTGAAAACCCTGAGCTCTCTTCGGTTTGGCAACAGTCCCAGTTCAATGCCGCTGCTGAGCGGGTGATGGTGATTCCAGCCTTGGCTAAGCGTTTTCCTGAAGCGAAAATCATCTTTACCGGTGGCAGTGGGTCCGTTCTCCGTCAATCGTTCAAAGGGGCGGATGGTGTGGCCGATTATCTGGGGCAAATAGGTCTTGCGGATAGGGTCCTTTTGGAGAACCAGTCCCGAAACACCTATGAAAATGCGCTATTGTCGGCAAAATTGTTGGGTGCTGTGCCTGATAAGCCGTGGTTGTTGGTGACCTCGGCTTTTCATATGCCGCGCTCTGTAGGTATCTTTGAGAAACAGGGTTGGCAGGTCATTCCCTACCCAGTGGATTACTACACGACGACTACAACAGGCTTTAAGTTGGATCCAAGGCTGTGGCGTAACATGCGAGACCTTCACACCGGTTTGCGCGAATGGATAGGCCTGGTTGTCTACTACCTAACCGATAAAACTGATCAGCTTTTGCCAGGTGAGTCTTGAGCGAAGCGATGATTATTGAGCGCCCAATAGGCGCTGTATCTTCCTCACTTGCCTCTTTGCATCCGGTGATTGCGCGTATCTACGCCGGGCGCGGCGTGTCTGAGCTCAGTGAGCTTGAAAAGGGGTTGGAGACCCTGCTCCCCGATGGTGCCATGTTAGGCATTGATGCCGGGGTGGCAAGGCTTGTCACTGCGCTTCGGCAACAGGAGTCGATCCTGATTGTTGGCGACTTCGATTGTGATGGTGCGACCAGTACGACGACAGCGTTACTGGCTCTGCGTGCGTTTGGTTTTAATCAGGTCGACTATCTCGTTCCGAATCGATTCGAATACGGCTATGGCCTGTCTCCGGAAATTGTTGAGGTTGCTCAGCAGAAGCAGCCCGATCTGATCATTACCGTTGATAATGGTATCTCCAGTATCGAAGGTGTTGATCGAGCCAATATGCTAGGGATCGATGTGATCGTGACAGATCACCACCTGCCGGGCTCGGTATTGCCCAAGGCTGTGGCAATTATTAATCCCAATCAGGCCGGCTGTCAGTTCATGGCGAAATCGACCTGTGGTGCCGGAGTCATCTTCTATCTTTTAATCGCACTTCGTCGTCAGCTGCAGCAGCTTGGTTGGTTTGAGAAGAGCGGAGTTAAGGCTCCGAATTTGGCTAACTATCTTGATCTTATTGCTTTGGGTACGGTGGCCGATGTAGTGCCTCTGGAGCGGAATAACCGCACCTTAGTGCATCAAGGGTTGGCCCGTATCCGTGCCGGCAGAGCGCGTCCGGGCCTCCTTGCGCTTTTAGAGGTTGCTGGGCGTGATAATCAACGCATTAGTAGCTCTGATTTGGGGTTTGCCGTTGCACCACGTCTTAATGCGGCAGGTCGTTTGGATGACATCAGCTTGGGTATTGAGTGTCTACTAGAGGAGGATCCACAACGTGCCCGTGAATACGCTGAACAGCTGGATGCCTTAAACCGCGAGCGACGCTCTATTGAGTCTGAAATGCAGGCTCAAGCGATGGCCCATTTAGAGTCGTTGGATCTTTTGGAGGCGGAACGCCCAGCCGGCATAGCGCTCTTTAACGAGCAGTGGCACCAAGGCGTTATTGGTATTCTTGCCTCTCGCGTTAAAGAGAAACTGCATCGACCGGTGATCGTGTTTGCGCCGGGTGATGAGGGTGAGATTAAAGGATCGGCTCGTTCCATTGAGGGGTTCCATATACGCGATGGATTGGATCGTATAGCGACCGAACATCCTGGCTTAATTTCAAAGTTTGGTGGTCATGCGATGGCAGCCGGTTTGACCATTTCTAAAGCGGATCTAGCCCGTTTCGAGACTGCTTTTGCGGCTGAAGTGACTCGTCAGACACGCAAAGAGGATCTGGATCGAGTGATCGAGACAGATGGTGAGTTGGCACCTAATCAATTCACCATGGAGTTGGCTCAGATGATTCAAGAAGCGGGCCCCTGGGGGCACCAATTCCCAGAGCCGAGCTTCCATGGTGAGTTTCGACTGTTGCAGCAGCGTATCGTCGGTCAAAAACATCTGAAAATGGTACTGCAAGAGCCGACAACAGGCTTGGCACTGGATGCAATCGCCTTTAATGTAGAGTCTGATATTTGGCCGAATGCGTCGATCAATCGTGTGCGTGCCGTCTACCGATTGGATATCAATGAATTTCGTGGGCAGCGCAGCTTACAGCTAATGGTGGAGTGGCTTAAGCCACTCTAGCCCGATAATAAGGAGAAGAGAATGAACGATTTTACGACAGACGAACTGGGTATTTTGGTCTCTGTATTTGAGCGTGCTGGAGTCGCTGAAGATGGATCCGCTGAGGGTAGTCTATTGAAGGTGATTAAAAGCGCACACTCTGAGCGAATGGAGCTTGAGTCGATGGACTTTGACGACTGTGCAGGTGGTGCGTGCAAGCTGTAAGTAACTCACTGAAGCCCTACTACGTTGGTGCCCATGTTAGCGCAGCGGGTGGGGTGCAGAATGCGCCATTGAATGCGGCGGCGATCGGTGCCAATGCGTTTGCGCTGTTTACTAAGAATCAGAGACAGTGGGTAGCTAAGCCGCTTGCCGATGAGACAATCGAGCAGTTTAAAGCGAACTGTGCCGAGCATAGCTTTCTGCCAGAGCAAATTCTTCCGCACGACAGTTACCTGATTAATTTGGGGCACCCAGAGGCAGAGCCACTTGAGAAGTCACGCGACGCCTTTGTTGATGAGATGCAGCGTTGCGAGCAGTTAGGGCTCTGTTATCTGAATTTTCATCCGGGCAGTCATCTTAAAAAGATCGATGTGACAAGCTGTTTAGCGACCATCTCTGAATCGATCGATATCGCGACTCAGGAGACCGAACAGGTCATCGCCGTGATTGAGACGACGGCGGGGCAGGGATCCAATTTAGGTTACAGATTTGAAGAGATTGCGGCCATCATCGACAAAAGCCGATACCCTGAACGCATTGGTGTCTGCATCGATACCTGCCATATTTTTGCTGCAGGTTATGATCTACGCACTTTTGAAGCCTGTGAGCAGAGTTTTGCCGAGTTTGAACGACTGATCGGCTTTGATAGGTTGTGCGGTATGCACATTAACGACTCTAAAATAGCGCTGGGTGGTCGCGTCGATCGTCACCACTCATTGGGTCAGGGTGAAATTGGCTGGGAGGCGTTTCGTTACATCATGCAGGACGATCGTTTTCGTGGTGTCCCGCTCTGTTTAGAGACTATTGATGAGACGATTTGGCCAGAAGAGATTCAGCAGTTGCGTCAATTTGCTGGCGAGAAACAGGCTGCGCAATGAGTTCTGAGCACTCCAAACCGGCTTGGGCTCCCAGCTTTGGGCAACAAGATTATCGCTTGATCAACGATGAGACGGCCTTTCAGGGTTATTTTCGGGTTAAGCGGTTAACGCTTGAGCATAAGACTTTTTTAGGTCAATCGATTGAGATCACACGCGAGCTGTTTCAGCGGGGAGATGCGGTCTGTGTGCTGCTGTATGATCCTGCGAAGGACTCTGTCGTGTTGGTTGAGCAGTTTCGGGTTGGGTCTCTGCAGGGCCCCTCTCCATGGATGCTTGAGGTGGTTGCTGGTGTGGTGGAAGAGGGTGAAAGCTCTGTACAGGTTGCTAAGCGTGAGTCGATTGAGGAGGCTGGCTTGGTGATCGGCGAGCCGCGTAGAATTATTCGTTATCTGCCCAGTGGCGGTGGCTGTGATGAGTGGATCGATCTGCTTTATGCTGAGGTGGATTCGGAGCAGGCCAGAGGCATTCATGGTTTGCCGGAGGAGGGTGAAGATATTCGTGTTCACGTCCTTTCGAGTGATGATGCCATAGAGTTAGTCAATCAGGGTGTTATTAATAGTTCGCCTGCCATCATAGGTTTGCAGTGGCTGGCGCTGAATAAATTAAGTTTACAAGGTGCTGTTGATGCATGATGTGAAGCGTAAGTACGTACCGGATTTGGTAAAACAGAGTGTTGTCTCTGAGACCAACTATGCCCGTCTGATGCGTCTGCTTCCTGCTCAGCAGGAGTCTATTGAGTTTCGTATCGAGTGGCATCAACACGCCTATGTTGTCGCCATTAAACGCGATGAGGAGTTTGCCTACACCTCGACGTGGACACTCTCTTACTGGCCTGAGCAAGCTTCCCCATGGTTTAACCCACAGTCTTTTGTGATACGTCTCTATCATGATGCACGGATGGCGGAAGTGGTCTGTTTAAAACGTCGCTCACAACTGCCTGGACGTTACGATTACCCTAATGATGCGATGCATCAGCCAGATGAAAAATACCAGCTTAATCAACATCTTGCGGAGTGGTTAGGACACTGTGCGACTCAGGGTGTGCGTCATGATGTGAAGGTGGTGAGCGGACAGTAATGCATTTTCTCTATATTCACGGTTTTAACAGTTCACCCGAGTCGCTTAAAGGTCAGCAGTTGATACGCCACTTTGAGTCGATCGGTAGGGCATCGCAGCTATCAGTACCCGCATTGTCGCACTGGCCAGAAGAGGCGATGCAGCAGCTAGAGACGATTGTTCAGCAGCATGACGAGCTACTATTGATTGGCAGCTCTTTGGGTGGTTTTTATGCGACTTGCCTCAGTGAGCGCTACGCACATGTAAAAGCCATTTTAGTTAACCCGGCGGTTGCGCCACACACACTGTTGGGTGCGTTACTAGGTCCGCAAAAGAATTTCTACTCTGGCGAAGAGTATGAATTGACGCTTGAACATATGGCTCAGTTAGAGCGGTTGTATTATCCTCAACTGACATACCCGGAACGTCTACTGCTGATGCTGCAAGAGGGAGATGAGACCCTCGACTATCGTGAGGCTGTTAGCTATTACAGTGAGTCCTCGCAGATTGTTCAACCGGGCGGCCATCACGGCTTTGAGAATTTTGAATCCATGTTGCCGACGATTTTTGCCTTTGCTGAGAATCGCTGGCAGCCTGAGAACGGCTAGGAAAAGAGAGATATGTCAAAGGACTATAATGCTGGTTCGATCGAGGTACTAAGCGGGCTAGACCCAGTAAAGCGTCGCCCGGGAATGTACACAGAAACGGATCGTCCCAATCACCTAGCACAAGAGGTGATCGACAACTCAGTCGATGAAGCTTTGGCGGGCCATGCAAAGCAGATCGATATCATTCTGCACCCCGACAACTCACTCTCTGTGTCCGATGATGGTCGCGGTATGCCGGTGGACATTCACCCAGAGGAGGGTGTCCCCGGGGTTGAGCTGATTCTGACCAAGCTGCATGCCGGCGGTAAGTTTAACAATGACAACTACAACTACTCGGGCGGTCTCCACGGGGTAGGTGTCTCTGTTGTTAACGCACTCTCTAAACTGTTGGAGGTGCAAATTCGTCGTGGCGGTCAGGTGCATCGCATCGGTTTTGCAGACGGCGAGAAAGTATCGGATCTTGAAGTGGTCGATACCTGTGGTCAGCGTAATACCGGTACCACCGTTCGATTTTTGCCCGATCCTAGTTACTTCGATTCGCCTAAGTTTAGTGTCAGTCGTCTGAAGCATAATCTGCGTGCCAAGGCCGTTCTCTGTCCCGGTTTGAAAGTGACCTTTACCGATCTCTCTACTGGTAAAAAAGAGAAAGAGGAGTGGTACTACGAAGATGGCTTAGTTGCGTATCTGAAAGGTAATACACAAGTTTATGAGACTCTTCCTGAAGAGCCATTCTGTGGCTCTTTGCAGGGTGAAGAGGATGCCGTAGAGTGGGCCGTGCAGTGGCTAAAAGAGGGTGGCGAGATGACCTGCGAAAGCTACGTCAACTTGATCCCGACCGCGCAAGGCGGAACCCATGTGAATGGCCTTCGTACCGGTCTTTTGGAGGCGTTGCGTGAGTTTTGTGACTTCCGCAGTCTGCTGCCACGCGGTGTGAAACTGTCGCCAGAGGATGTCTGGGATCGTTGCTGCTTTATTCTTTCAGCCAAGATGCGTGACCCGCAGTTCTCTGGTCAAACCAAAGAGCGTCTCTCTTCGCGTCAAATTGCGGCGTTTATCTCGGGTGCGGTAAAAGATGCCTTCTTGTTGTGGCTCAATAAGCACGTTGAAGAGGGTGAGGCGATTGCTGAGTTAGTGATCGCCAATGCACAAAAACGTCTTCGCTCTGCTAAGAAAGTGGTGCGTAAAAAGGTAACGCAAGGGCCTGCTCTGCCGGGTAAACTGGCTGACTGTTCGGGCACCGATCCTATGCGCAGTGAGCTCTTCTTGGTCGAGGGTGACTCGGCAGGCGGTTCAGCAAAACAGGCACGTAGTCGAGACTTTCAGGCGATCATGCCGCTGCGCGGAAAGATCTTGAATACCTGGGAGGTCGACTCTTCAGAGATCCTCGGTTCGCAAGAGATTCACGATATTTCGGTGGCCATTGGCGTGGATCCAGGTGCTGAAGATCTGAGTAATTTGCGTTACGGCAAGGTCTGTATTCTTGCTGATGCCGATTCCGATGGTGCGCACATCGCCACGCTGATCTGTGCACTCTTTCTAAGGCACTTCAAACCCCTAGTGGCTGCAGGGCATGTCTATGTTGCTATGCCGCCGCTGTTCCGAATCGATGTGGCGAAAGAGGTCTTCTACGCTCTGGATGAGTCTGAGAAGAATGGCATCGTTGAGCGCATCAAAGCGGAGCGCAATAACGCGCGCATCGGAGTACAACGATTCAAGGGATTGGGTGAGATGAACCCGATGCAGTTGCGTGAAACAACGATGGATCCCGATACCCGTCGTTTGGTTCAGTTAACGCTGGAGTCTGGAGATGATACTCACCAGGTGCTTGATATGTTGTTGGCGAAGAAGCGGGCTTCCGATCGCAAGTGCTGGCTTGAGGAGAAGGGCAACTTAGCTACAGTTTAAGTTGACTTTTACTCACCATATTCGACCGATTCGGCATGGACTTGCGCAGCTAATTCCCTTAGAATACCGCAGGTTTTGCCCGCGATAGCGGCGCATCCCACCGAAGAGATGTTTTTGAAAGCGAGGCGGACCCCAAGTTGGCCTCGCTTTTTTGCAGCCAAGCCACAGTAATTTTTCATATCTAGCCAGCGCGCGGGGAGGTTCTTTTGACGCAGCCAGCCATCTTAGCCCTTGAAGACGGTTCTATTTTTAGGGGTATTTCGATCGGCGCCGAAGGCGAATCATCAGGTGAGGTTGTATTCAACACCTCAATGACCGGTTATCAAGAGATCCTTACCGATCCATCCTACTGCCGCCAGATCGTGACACTCACCTACCCACACATTGGTAACGTGGGTTGTAACGCTGAAGATGCAGAATCTGATCGCACTTGGGTTGCAGGTCTTGTGATTCGTGATCTGCCACTGCTTGCGAGCAACTTCCGTTCTGAGCAGGCGCTAGATGAGTACCTAAAAGAGCGCAACATCATGGGTATTGCCGGCATCGATACACGCCGCTTAACGCGTATTCTTCGTGAGAAAGGTGCCCAGAATGGTTGCATCGTTGCGGGTGATAACATTGATGAAGCGAAAGCACTCGATGCTGCTCGTGGCTTCCCTGGCCTGAAAGGCATGGACTTAGCAAAAGTCGTTACACGTGACAGTTCTGATGCTTGGCGCACGTCCACTTGGGAGCTTGGTACTGGCTACACAGAGAAAGCCGATGCTGATCAACCGTTCAACGTAGTGGCTTACGATTTCGGTGTTAAACAAAATATTCTACGCATGCTGGTTGAGCGCGGCTGCCGTTTGACGGTTGTGCCTGCACAGACTCCAGCATCTGAAGTGCTTGCAATGAATCCAGATGGCGTTTTCTTGTCGAATGGTCCTGGTGACCCAGAACCATGTGATTACGCGATCGAAGCGATCTCTGACATTCTAAAAACAGAACTGCCAGTTTTCGGCATCTGTCTTGGTCACCAGCTACTTGCGCTTGCGTCAGGTGCTAAAACTGAGAAGATGAAGTTTGGTCACCACGGTGCCAACCACCCCGTTCAGGATCTAGATAGCAAGCAGGTGATGATCACCAGCCAGAACCACGGTTTCGCGGTGGCTGAAGATTCACTACCTAGCACACTACGTGCAACACACAAATCACTGTTCGATGGCTCACTACAGGGTATTGAGCGTACTGATCGTCCAGCGTTCAGTTTCCAAGGGCACCCAGAAGCGAGCCCTGGTCCACACGATGTGGCACCACTCTTCGATCGCTTCGTTGAGATGATGCGCTCACGCCAACAGGGCTGAGTTGTAACGGGTAACTTAGAGAAACAGATTTAGACCAGGTTTTACGATGCCAAAACGTTCCGACATACAAAGTATTCTTATCCTAGGTGCAGGCCCGATCGTTATCGGTCAGGCGTGTGAGTTTGACTATTCTGGCGCACAAGCGTGTAAAGCGCTTCGCGAAGAGGGTTACCGAGTTATTCTTGTTAACTCAAACCCAGCGACGATCATGACTGATCCAGCGATGGCTGATGCGACATACATCGAGCCAATCAACTGGAAAACGGTTGCTAAGATCATTGAGAAAGAGCGTCCAGATGCGCTGCTACCGACTATGGGTGGCCAGACTGCACTGAACTGTGCACTCGACCTCGACCGCGAAGGTGTTCTCGCTGAGTTTGGTGTTGAGATGATCGGTGCTACTCAAGATGCGATCGATAAAGCGGAAGACCGTGAACGTTTTGACAAGGCGATGAAGAACATCGGCCTTGAGTGTCCACGCGCCTCTATCGCTCACTCGATGGAAGAGGCTCTTCAGGTACTGGATCAGGTTGGCTTCCCAGCGATCATCCGTCCATCATTCACTATGGGTGGTTCTGGTGGTGGTATCGCCTACAACCGTGAAGAGTTCATCGAAATCTGTGAGCGTGGTTTGGATCTATCACCGACCAACGAGCTACTTATTGATGAATCGTTGATCGGTTGGAAAGAGTACGAGATGGAGGTTGTCCGCGACAAGAACGATAACTGTATCATCATCTGTTCGATCGAAAACTTTGATGCCATGGGCGTACACACTGGTGACTCGATCACAGTCGCACCAGCGCAGACGTTGACCGATAAAGAGTACCAGTTGATGCGTAATGCTTCGATTGCAGTTCTGCGTGAGATCGGTGTTGAAACAGGCGGTTCGAACGTACAGTTCGGTGTTTGTCCAAAGACTGGACGCGTTGTGGTGATCGAAATGAACCCACGCGTATCGCGCTCTTCAGCACTGGCTTCAAAAGCAACAGGTTTCCCAATTGCGAAAGTGGCGGCAAAACTGGCGGTCGGTTACACCCTTGATGAGCTTCAGAACGATATCACTGGCGGTCAAACACCAGCGTCCTTCGAGCCTGCCATCGACTACGTAGTAACTAAGATCCCTCGTTTCACCTTTGAAAAATTCCCACAAGCAAATGATCGCCTAACGACTCAGATGAAGTCGGTGGGTGAGGTGATGGCGATTGGTCGTACTCAGCAAGAGTCTTTGCAGAAAGCGCTACGTGGTCTAGAGGTTGGTTCTGAAGGCTTCGATCCGATTGTTGATATTACCGCTGAAGATGCACGCGATAAGATCGTTTACGAGCTAACAACTCCAGGTTCTGAGCGCATCTGGTACATCGGCGACGCCTTCCGTATGGGTATGAGCGTTGATGAGATCTACAAGCTGAGTGGCGTTGATCCTTGGTTCTTGGTTCAGATCGAAGACATCATCAAAGATGAGCAGCGTGTATCGGAAACCGCACTGAGTGAACTCTCTACAACCGATCTGTTCATGCTGAAGCGCAAAGGTTTCTCAGATGCTCGTCTAGCCAAGCTATTGGGTGTTTCAGAGAAGCAGTTCCGCAAGCATCGTCAGGCAGCTGGTATTAAGCCAGTCTACAAACGTGTCGATACCTGTGCCGCAGAATTTGCGACTGATACCGCTTACATGTACTCAACGTACGAAGAGGAGTGTGAAGCGAACCCATCGGATCGTGACAAGATCATGGTCATCGGTGGTGGCCCTAACCGTATCGGTCAGGGTATCGAATTTGACTACTGCTGTGTTCATGCAGCGCTTGCAGCGCGTGAAGATGGCTACGAGACCATCATGGTTAACTGTAACCCTGAAACCGTCTCTACCGACTATGACACATCAGACCGCCTCTACTTCGAGCCGATCACTCTAGAAGATGTGTTGGCAATCGTTGAAGTTGAACAGCCTAAAGGCGTGATTGTTCAGTACGGTGGTCAGACTCCTCTGAAATTAGCCGTAGCTCTAGAACAGGCTGGCGTTCCAATCATTGGTACCTCGTCTGAAGCGATCGACCGTGCTGAAGACCGTGAACTGTTCCAGCAGATGCTTAAGCGTCTTGGTCTGAAACAGCCAGAGAACTCAACAGTACGTAGCCTTGAAGAGGCGGTCATTGAAGCTGAGAAGATTGGCTATCCATTGGTTGTTCGTCCATCTTACGTATTGGGCGGTCGTGCGATGGAGATCGTCTACAAAGAGGATGAGCTGCGCAAGTACATGAATACCGCGGTTCAGGTCTCTAACGAATCACCTGTCCTGCTTGATCACTTCCTAAACGCAGCGATCGAAGTGGATATCGATGCGGTATGTGACGGTAAGCAGGTTGTGATTGGAGCGATCATGCAGCACATTGAGCAGGCGGGTGTTCACTCAGGTGACTCAGCATGTTCATTCCCTCCGTACAACCTTGCAGCAGACGTCCAGGACGAGATGCGCGAGATGGTGCGCAAGATGGCACTTGAATTGGGTGTTGTTGGCTTGATGAACGTCCAGTTAGCCTACCAAGATGGCGAGATTTACGTAATCGAGGTTAACCCTCGCGCATCACGTACAGTTCCTTTCGTATCTAAGTGTATCGGTGTTTCTCTAGCGAAAGTCGCTGCACTGGTTATGACCGGTAAATCACTTGAAGAACTAGGCTTTACGAAAGAGATCGTACCAAGCTACTTCAACGTGAAAGAGGCGGTATTCCCGTTCAATAAATTCCAAGGTGTTGACCCAATCCTTGGCCCAGAGATGAAGTCTACGGGTGAAGTCATGGGTACCGGTGAAACCTTCGGTGAAGCGTTCATGAAGGCTCACTTGGGAGCTGGCGACAAGCTACCTAAGCCAGGTACTGCGTTTGTCTCAGTACGTGACGTTGATAAAGAGGCGGCTTGTGAACTGACTAAACAGTTGGTTGAACTTGGCTTCGATATCGTTGCAACCAGCGGTACAGCAGCACTACTGGAGACTCACGGCATTACAGCTAAGGTTGTGAATAAGGTTACTGAAGGTCGTCCAAACATCGTTGACATGTTGAAGAACGGTGAAGTTAACTACGTTGTGAATACAACGGAAGGGCGTAAAGCGATAGCTGACTCAGCCGATATCCGTCGTGCAGCGCTACAGCATAAAGTGCCTTACTCAACGACAATGGCTGGTGCAGTGGCGATTACCGAAGCACTTCGTTACGGTGAAGAGCGTACTGTGCGTCGTCTACAAGAGATTCACGCGGAGGCGTCTGCATGAGTGTCAATCGTGTTCCCATGACGGTTGAGGGCGAAGTGGCACTTCGCGCTGAGCTGGAGCGTCTTAAAACCCAAGATCGTCCAACCGTGATTGCAGCAATTGCTGAAGCACGTGAGCATGGCGACCTTAAAGAGAATGCTGAGTACCACGCAGCGCGTGAACAGCAGGGCTTTATTGAAGGTCGTATCGCGGACATTGAGAGCAAGCTTTCAGTGGTTCAAGTGATCGATGTCACCAGCCTGCCACACACTGGTAAAGTGATCTTTGGTACGACGGTTGATCTAATCAACGTCGATACCGACGCTGAAGTGACCTACAAGATTGTGGGTGACGACGAAGCAGACATCAAACTGAATAAGATCTCTATCAACTCCCCGATCGCACGAGCACTGATCGGCAAAGAGGAGGGCGACATCGCCGCGGTTGAGACACCGGCCGGTGTGACTGAATACGAGATTGCAGAAGTTAAGCATATCTAAGCTGACTTATTAAACCGCCTTCGGGCGGTTTTTTATTATTTGGAGTTCCCCATGTCCCAAGAAACCCCTACAGGCCGCCTAACCACTCGTACTATCGCGATGCCGGCTGATACCAACCCATCAGGTGATATCTTCGGTGGTTGGGTATTGTCACAAATGGATATGGCGGCCGGCATCTGTGCGGGCCAGCGTGCACAGAGTCGAGTGGTGACGGTTGCACTGGATGGTATGAGCTTTATCCGCCCGGTTCGTGTAGGAGATGTACTGGGTGTCTACACCGAAGTGGTTAGAGTCGGCAGTAGCTCAATGGATATCAAAGTGGAGTGCTGGGTGCGCCGCAGTCGCATAGGTCATCGTGAAAAAGTGACCGAAGCAATCTTCAAGTTTGTCGCACTGGATGATGAGGGTAACTCCAAGCCGGTACCGCCAGCACAAGAGCTGCCAGAGTATGTAGAGACACTGCTTTAGTCTGTTGGAGCGATCTCGAAGAGGTCGCGATCTTTTTTAGGCTCTTGAAATCGATCGTAGAGTGGGGTCCGACCTCTGGTCTGACCCGACTCTCACAGTCTCTTCCAGACTCTCTAGCGTAATTTGACAGCGGTTGACAGGCTGAAGCCAGTCACCACACTTCGTAGGAAGATCAGCGCTCCAGTGACTGGCTTTAGCCTGTCATCTGCTTTCCTAGCGTTTTCCAGAAAAGGAGTAAAGCCTACCTGCGGATGACAGGCTGAAGGCCAGTCACCGAAAAGATCGCCACATCTTCGATATGGCTCCAACAAAAAAAACCGCCATAAAGGCGGTTTTTGCAGTACGATTTAACGCGCTTAATCCGGAATAATACCCCAGGTCAGAACAGGGAATAGCAGTAGCAAGGCTACGCGAACGAAGTCTGACGCCAAGAAGGGTAGAACACCCACAAAGGTATCCCGCATCGGAACGCCCTCTGCGATTTTGTTGATGATGAAGACGTTCATCCCTACCGGTGGGGTGATCATGCCGACCTCAACCACGATCAAACAGATGATACCGAACCAGAGCGCGGTCTGCTCTTCAGTCATGCCGAAGTCTAAACCCATGATGGCTGGGAAGAAGATCGGTACTGTCAGAAGGATCATCGAGAGTGAATCCATCAAACAGCCCAGCACTAGGTAGACAGCTAACATCAACATCAGTACCAGCATAGGCGACAATTCGCGATCCAGAATCCACTCCGCCAGTGTCTCTGGCATGCCGCTTAGACTCAGGAAGGCATTGAAGATATCGGCACCTAGAAGGATGACAAAGATCATCGCGCTGTTGATAGCGGTCTGCTTGATACAGTCGATGAATCCATCCCAGGTAAGTTGGCGGTTGATTAGCGCAATGACGATGGTACCGACCACACCGTAAGCGGCTGCTTCAGAAGGTGTGAAGATACCGCCGTAGATACCACCCAATACACCAATGAATAGGAAGCTTGCAGGTAGCAGTTCAAGCAGTGCCTTACCGCGTTCAGACCAGCTCGCTTTCGCGCTCTTGTCCGCGTAGTGAGGCTTCAGCTTCACCAGAATCGCGATAACCAGCATGTAGCCCATGATCGCCATGATGCCGGGTACCATCGCTGCCATGAAGAGCTTGACGATGTTCTGCTCGGTCATGATCGCGTAGATGATCAGAACGATGGATGGTGGGATTAGAATGCCTAGAGTACCACCAGCGGCTAGTGCGCCTGTTGCCATAGCACCGTGGTAGCCGTGCCGTTTCATCTCTGGAAGTGCCACCTGACCCATAGTCGCTGCTGTTGCCAGTGATGAACCACAGATCGCACCAAATACACCACAGCCGCCAACGGCAGCTAACGCCAGGCCACCGCGGTAGTGGCCAATAAAGGCGTTAACACCGGTGAATAGTGAACGGCTAATACCTGAACGAGTTGCGAGGTTACCCATCAGTAGGAACAGAGGAATGATCGATAGCGAATGGCTTGCCATCTGTCCGAAGGATGAGCCCTTCATGTAGAACATTAGGGTGCTGAAGTCGTCGATGATTGAGTAACCGACCGCACCGGCAAGCATCATTGCGATGCCGATCGGCACACGCAAAAACATGATGACTAGCATGAACAGGATAATGACGCCTGCCGTTAATTCGTCACTCATTTCACACCCTTATATTCTGCAATCATTGCCAGTGGTTTAAGCACACCAGCGATAGAGGTAAGGCTAAAGCCAAAGGCGATGGTCATATAGAACCACCACTCTTTCATCCGCAGCATCATCGTCTCATTGCCGTATTTCTGGGCAGCTAAGCCACCCTCATAGGCCTGTGTCGCCAGGAAGTAAAAGAGCACGGCCAAAATTATGCTGCCGATTACATCCATAGTGAGACGGAAAGGCGCGGGAGCTGAGGCTGTTAAGACGTCTACAATGACGTTGCCAAAGCGCATTTGGCAGTAAGGCATTGCTAACGCAACAACCACAGCGGTAAACATTTGGACAATCTCGGTATCACCATTAATGGGTGAGGAGAAAAAGTATCGTCCTGCCACGCTGGTCACCGTAGTGAATGCCATGATCGTCAGGATGAATCCTGATAAAAGAGCGAGCCACAAAGTGGCTCGCTCGTAGAGGTCTGCTAGAGACCGGGTTTTCAGTAACAGTGTTGTCACTTGAACACCTTTTGTTTATTTGCTGTATTTCTCAAGCATAGCGTTAGCAGAGTCAAGAAGCTTCTGACCTGGTAGACCTAGGCCGTCCATCTCTTTAACCCACTCAACAGGTACGTTAGCGGTTGCTTCCTGCATTTTCTTCACTTCTGCAGCAGGCATCTGAGAGCGAGTTGCGTTCTCGTCAATCAGCTTACGACCGAAGTTTTCAGCATTTTTGAAGAACTCACCGCCTAGCTTAGCGAAGTACATGCCAGCGTGGTCATCCATGATCTGTTGAAGATCAGCAGGCATTGATTCGTACTTAGCTTTGTTCATGCCCAAAAGGAATACTGCGGTGTATAGACCACGGCCATCTTCTGTTTGAACTTCAACCGCGTTGTCGACAAGCTCATGAAGTTTGAGAGCAGGTACGATTTCAAATGGAATCACTGTGCCGTCGATCACGTTTTTGGCCAGTGCCTGTGGCATCTCTGGTACAGGCATACCGACTGGAGTAGCGCCTAGAGCATCTAGAGCAGCAGCAACTGGACGGCTTGGGTTACGAATCTTTTTGCCAGCGAAGTCAGCAACAGAGTCGATTGCGTCACCTTTAGAGTAAACAACGCCACGGTCATGCGTCCAGAATGCTAGAGGGTGCATATCAGCAAACTCTTTCTGAACTTCTGGGTTAGCTTCGTAGTAAGCCTGAAGTGCCTGCGACGTTTCGTATGCATCCGTTACCATGAATGGGTTTTCAAATGCAGAGATCGCTGGGAAACGGCCTGGAGTGTAACCAGGAAGCGTCCAGATGATGTCAACGAAACCGTCTTGAACTTGGTCAACTAGCTGAGGTGGTTTACCACCCAGAGACATTGAACCGTAAATCTTGATCTTGATACGGCCTTCAGACGCTTCTTCAATAGAATCAGCCCATGGCTGGAAGAACTTAGCGTGTGCAGGTGCCTTCGCAGGAAGGAAGTGGTGCATCTTTAGGTTAAATTCAGCGGCCTGTGCAGAAGCTGCAATAGCAGCGCCAAGAACTGCAACACCGGCAGTCTGAGCGATAATACGTTTGATCATTATTTTTCTCCTTGGGGTTTTAAACAAGACATCGACTAACTTGTTAATACTAGCTCAAGAATCATTAAACTCGTTGAGTTGGATCTAGATATTAGAAGTTGTTTTTCTTCTATTAAAGCGACTCGTTGCGTAACACTATTTTTTATACGGTTGTTCAACAATCCCTTGTTCACATTTTTGAATAGGGGGTTGGTTACATTTAATTAAGCTGTAAGGCCTGTAATATCAATAAATGAACCAATGATTAACGCATTAGATTGGAGAGTTTTGGATTTGGTTCATCCGACGCTCTGAATAGCACCGCTACGTTACCGATCTCTTGCACCAGTTCTGCTTCAACAACAGCGACTAGCTCTTTAATCAGTTCGCGCTTTAGGTCACGATCGCCAACGGCGAACTTTACTTTGATCAGTTCGTGATCTTCCAGCGCTCGGTCTACTTCTAACTGAACGTTTTCAGTCAGTCCGTTGCCGCCAACCATAACGATTGGGTTTAAAGTGTGTGCACGCGTGCGAAGACGCTTTTTTTGATCAGTTGTTAAGCTCATATTAGAATTAGTGCCTTAAATTTGGTGGGCGTTACAATTTCTTCATTTTAACCCCTTTGTTGCATGCATCATAGAGTGATGCTTTCTAGGAACATCCCTTGGCAAGATCTAAAAGCAGTGGTCGTTGGTTAAAAGAGCATTTTGACGATCAATACGTAAAGCGTTCTAAAGATGATGGGTACCGTTCACGCGCCTGCTATAAGTTGATGGAAGTGAATGATAAAGACCATCTGTTAAAGCCTGGAATGACGGTTGTCGATCTGGGCGCTGCGCCAGGTGGTTGGTCTCAAGTGGCGGCCGAAATTGTTGGTGACTCCGGCCGTGTAGTGGCTTCGGACATTCTTGAGATGGCTCCGCTGGGCGGTGTTACATTCGTTCAGGGCGACTTTACGGAAGATTCCGTCTTCGAGGAGATCCTCTCTGCGATAGGAGATGAGCCAGTAGACCTTGTAATTTCAGATATGGCCCCCAATATGAGTGGTAATGCATCTTCCGATCAGCCAGCTGCGATGTATTTGGTGGAGTTGGCGTTGGATATGGCGCGTCAGATACTGAAACCGAACGGCAACTTTTTGGTGAAAGTATTTCAGGGTGAAGGGTTTGATCCCTACCTGGCAGAACTGCGCAGTAACTTTAAATCGGTGGTCACCCGTAAGCCAGATTCATCTCGCGCGCGTTCGCGTGAGGTCTATCTGCTCGGAAAAGGTTTTAAAGACGTATAGCTTTTAAACAGAGCTTTCGTTTTAGTTTATAGAGGGTAAGAAGTTGAACGATATGGCAAGAAATTTGGTGCTATGGTTAGTGATTGCAGCCGTACTGCTAACCATCTTTAATAATTTTAGCGCCGAGACCGAGAGCGGCCGCCTGAGCTACTCTGACTTTGTGGCAGAGGTTCAATCAGGCCGTATTGAGCGTGTGACGGTTGATGGTTTTACCATCGAAGGTGTGCGTCAGAATGGCGATCGTTTTGAAACCGTTCGCCCAGCGATCTCGGATCCCAAGCTGATTGATGACCTTCTAGAGCACAATGTCGTCGTTGAAGGCAAAATGCCTGAGCAGCAGAGTCTATGGCAGCAGCTGCTCGTCGCGACCTTCCCGATTCTTATCATCATTGCCATCTTCATGTTCTTTATGCGTCAAATGCAGGGCGGTGCCGGCGGTAAAGGCGGCCCTATGTCTTTCGGTAAATCGAAAGCGCGCATGATGAGTGAAGATCAGATCAAAACAACCTTCGAAGATGTCGCAGGTGTAGAAGAGGCCAAAGAGGAAGTTGCTGAGTTGGTCGACTACCTTCGCGATCCAGGTAAATTCCAGCGTTTAGGTGGCCATATCCCTCGTGGTGTCCTAATGGCAGGTAACCCTGGTACCGGTAAGACGCTGCTTGCTAAGGCGATTGCTGGCGAAGCTAAGGTGCCTTTCTTCAGTATTTCGGGTTCTGACTTCGTTGAGATGTTTGTCGGTGTCGGTGCTTCACGTGTGCGTGACATGTTTGATCAAGCTAAGAAACATGCGCCTTGTATTATCTTCATAGATGAGATTGATGCGGTTGGTCGTTCACGTGGTGTCGGCCTTGGCGGTGGTAATGACGAGCGTGAGCAGACGTTGAACCAGCTTCTTGTCGAGATGGATGGTTTCGAAGGCACTGAGGGTATCATCGTGATCGCGGCAACCAACCGTCCCGATGTGCTTGACCCTGCTCTGCTACGTCCAGGTCGTTTTGACCGTCAGGTGCACGTTGGTCTGCCTGATATTCAAGGTCGTGAAAAAATTCTTAAAGTCCACATGCGCAAAGTTCCGCTGGGTGATGATGTTAAGCCTGAGTTGATTGCGCGTGGTACGCCGGGCTTCTCGGGTGCTGATTTGGCTAACCTGGTTAACGAAGCAGCCCTGTTTGCCGCACGCGATAGCCGTCGCACTGTCGGTATGGAGCAGTTCGAGAAAGCGAAAGATAAGATCATGATGGGTGCTGAGCGCCGCTCTATGGTCATGTCTTACAAAGAGCGTCTGAATACGGCATTCCACGAGGCAGGTCACGCGATTGTCGGTCGTCTGATGCCTGAGCATGATCCTGTCTACAAAGTGTCTATCATCCCGCGTGGTCGTGCGTTGGGTGTGACGATGTTCCTTCCTGAAGAGGATCGCTACTCGTTCAGTCGTCAGGGCATTATCTCGCAAATCTGTTCGCTTTACGGTGGCCGAATTGCGGAAGAGATGACACTGGGTAAAGAGGGGGTAACAACCGGTGCCTCAAACGATATTCAGCGTGCGACTCAGCTTGCGCGCAACATGGTGACGCGTTGGGGTCTGACCGATGAGTTGGGTCCACTGCTCTACGGTGATGAAGATGATGATCCATTTGGTCGCGGCATGGGGCAGCCATCTAAACCGATGTCGGGTGAAACTCAGAACAAGATCGATGCCGAAGTTCGCAAAATCATCGATGAGTGCTACCAGAAGGCTTACCAAATTCTGACGGATAACCGTGATATCCTTGACTCAATGTGTGAAGCGTTGATGACCTACGAGACGATCAGCAGCGATCAAATTGATCAGTTGATGGCGCGTCAAGAGGTGACTCCACCAGAGGGTTGGAACGATTCTCAAGAGCGTGTTGATGCCGTCAAAGAGGAAGAGGCGGCTAACAGTTCTGAGTCTGTCGCTGAGTCTGATGTGCCAGAAGTAGATCAGGATGATCAAGCTTCTCAATCTAACGAGGGTCAGTCGGGTTGGGGCGATCCTCAAGATGATCAAAAAGACGAGCCCAAACAGTAATATCGTGATTCACAAAAGCCCTCACTCGTGAGGGCTTTTTCGTTGTTTGCAGAGTGTATGAATAAAGGTAGAAATGTGACGCAGCTACAGTGTGCCGGTCGAGTGCTGGATCTCTCTAAAACGCAGGTAATGGGTATTCTTAATGTGACGCCTGACTCCTTTTCGGATGGCGGTCACCTCTATCAACACTCTGCGCTCTCTATCGATAAAGCGCTCCAGCATGCCCAGCAGATGGTTAACGACGGCGCGACGATTGTTGATATCGGCGGTGAATCGACTCGCCCTGGTGCCGCTGAAGTCAGTGAGCAGGAGGAGATGGATCGTGTATTGCCGGTTCTGGAACGAATCAATGCCGAGATCGATGTGGTGGTCTCTATCGATACCAGCTCTGCTAAATTGATTTCAGAATCGGCTAAGCTAGGGGCTGGTCTCATTAATGATGTTAGAGCGCTTGGGCGTGAAGCCGCGCTAGAAGCTGCTGCGAAAACGGATCTGCCAATCTGTCTGATGCATATGCAGGGCAGCCCTGCGACAATGCAGCGACAGCCAGAGTATGCCGATGTGGTCTCTGAGGTGATGGATTTTCTCGATCAGCAGTTGAGTCGATGTGTGGCTGCAGGGATTGCGAAACAGCGATTGATCGTAGATCCCGGTTTTGGGTTTGGCAAAACCTTGCAACATAATTTACAGTTACTCAATCGCTTGGATAAATTATTGGACTTAGGCGTGCCAGTGTTATCGGGCACCTCTAGAAAAACCATGGTGGGCCAGGTGCTTAATCGTGAGGCTGACCAGCGACTCTTTGGTAGTCTTGCAACCGTTGCGCTCGCGGTTGAGCGCGGTGCAAAAATTATTCGTGTGCATGATGTTTTAGCAACCGTCGATATGGTTCGTATGACGGAAGCCGTTTTAAAGGAAGGGATCTAAATTGGGTCGTCGTTATTTTGGTACAGATGGTATTCGTGGACAGGTAGGAACCTTTCCTATCACCCCAGATTTTGTGTTGAAGCTCGGTTGGGCTGTGGGTCGTGTGTTTGCCCGTGAAGGACGTAGTAAAGTCCTGATTGGCAAAGATACTCGAATCTCCGGTTATATGTTTGAGTCGGCGCTTGAGGCAGGCCTGTCTGCCGCCGGTGTTGATGTGTTATTGCTAGGCCCTATGCCAACGCCAGCGATCGCTTACCTAACTCGTACCTTCCGCGCTGATGCCGGTATTGTGATCAGTGCATCGCACAACCCCTATGACGACAATGGTATTAAGTTCTTCAGCTCGGCGGGCACTAAGCTGCCAGATGATGTCGAAGAGCGCATTGAAGCCCAGCTTGATCTGGCTATGACTACGGTTAGCTCAGCCGAATTAGGCAAGGTTCGTCGAGTCAATGATGCCGCTGGGCGATACATAGAGTTCTGTAAATCGACTGCCGCGGGTTGTTTGAATTTAGCGGGCCTTAAGGTTGTCGTTGATTGTGCCAACGGCGCTGGTTATCACATTGCGCCTAAGGTCTTTGCTGAGCTAGGCGCTTCAGTCATCGAGATTGGTACCGATCCAGACGGCCTAAATATTAACGAGCAGTGTGGTGCGACGGCGCCTGCAGCACTTCAAGCTAAAGTGCTCGAAGCAGAGGCAGATCTGGGTATTGCATTAGATGGTGATGCCGATCGATTGATTCTTGTTGACCATAAGGGAGAGATCGTCGATGGCGATGAGATCCTCTTCATCATTGCCCAGGCGTTACAGCAGAGCGGTGAGTTGCAGGGCGGTGTCGTTGGTACGCTGATGACCAATCTTGGTTTAGAGCAAGCGCTGGCAAAAATGGATATTCCGTTCGTGCGAGCTAAAGTGGGCGATCGCTATGTATTAGAGCAGCTCGCAGAGCACGACTGGAATTTGGGTGGCGAAGGGTCAGGTCACATTGTCTGTCGTAATATTCTACCGACGGGTGATGCGACCATTGCCGCTGTTCAGGTGCTTAAAGCGGTCGCGCAGTCAGGCAAAACGATTAATCAGCTGAAGCACGGTATGCAAAAACTACCGCAGAAGATGATCAACGTGCGCTTGGCTAAGAAGGTAGATATCGCATCTTCGCCAGCCGTGGCAGAGCATGTTGCAGCAGCCGAGGCGCGTTTGGCTGATCGTGGTCGCGTATTGCTACGTCCCTCCGGGACTGAGCCTGTGGTCCGTGTTATGGTTGAAGGCTCCGATCTTGATGAGGTGGATCAGGTCTGTGAGACACTGGCGGGGCAGGTTGAAAAAGAGCTGCAGGCGCTTGTATCTTGACGGGTGCTCGGGTAAGATTTGCGCCTCTTTTAAATGGCACCCCTGTTTTCGGTGCGTAATTAAGGTTTAAAGCTAGAATGGAAACCATCGTTCTTATCATTCACGTATTGCTTGCAGCAGCGGTTATCGGCCTGATTCTTATTCAGCAGGGTAAGGGTGCAGAAGCGGGTGCGTCATTTGGTGGTGGTGCCTCTCAAACTGTTTTCGGTAGCCAGGGCAGCGGTAGCTTCCTAGGTCGCGTTACAGCCATTCTTGCTGCGGGTATCTTTGTAACCAGCTTCGTTTTGGCTGTGTTCGCGAAAGAGAAAGCCGCGTCTGTTGGTGATGCAGGTATCCCTGATGCTGCAACGATTGAAGCGGCTGCCCAGGTTGAGCAAGCGTCAACAACGGAACTGCCTGTTGTGTCGGAATCAGAGATTCCAACAGCAGGAGACAATTAAACGTTTAGCCCAGGTGGTGGAATTGGTAGACACGCTATCTTGAGGGGGTAGTGTCTTAGGACGTGCCGGTTCGAGTCCGGCTCTGGGCACCAAGTTGTAAACGCAGTGGGTGAAGCGTAAAATTTACCTGTTTTTGATGCGGGGTGGAGCAGCCTGGTAGCTCGTCGGGCTCATAACCCGAAGGTCGTCAGTTCAAATCTGGCCCCCGCTACCAACTTTACGTTGGGTATTTGTGAAAATCCTGAAGACTAGTTTTGACGGGTTTTTACTACCACTTTTAGGATGTTACATCCTTGTTTGGTAAGCCCCTTTATGGGGCTTTTTCGTAGCTATTTGATGGCCGCGTCCAAACAGAAGACAGTGATATCTGCCTTCCGTACATGGTGGTAGATAAGTCAAAAATGGGTCTATATGACCCATTTTTTGTTTTTGAAATTTATAGGTGAACAGTGTCAGCAAAATTAAAGCTGTTACAAGAGTTGATTGATCCAGTTGTGCAGGGCTTAGATTTGGAGCTTTGGGGGCTGGAGTACAACGCGTCAGGTAAAAATAGCCTGTTGCGTATCTATATAGATGGCCCTAACGGAGTGTCGGTCGATGACTGTGCGCGCGTTAGCCAGCAGGTGAGTGCTGTGATGGATGTAGAAGACCCCATCTCAGAGAACTACACCCTTGAAGTCTCATCCCCAGGGATGGATCGTCCCCTTTACACTCTAGAGCAATTCGCTGCGTATGCTGGCCATACGATTCAACTGCGTCTGCGCTCGCCGTTTGAGGGGCGTCGCAAGTTTAAAGGGATTCTTAACGGCATCGAAGGCGAAGATGTGCTTTTGGTCGTTGATGATCACGAATATTTGTTACCGCATGACCTGATCGATCGGGCCAATGTGGTGCCGCAATTTTAATCCGCTTTGACTATTAGGAGCGAAGAACTGATATGAATAAAGAGATTCTACTGGTTGCTGAAGCCGTCTCTAACGAAAAAGATGTCCCGAAAGCGGTCATCTTTGAGGCGATTGAAGTCGCGCTGGCAACAGCCACTAAGAAGCGCTACGACGAAGAAGCTGATATCCGAGTGGTTATCGACCGTGCAACGGGCGATTATGACACCTTCCGCCGTTGGTTGGTTGTGGATAACGAAGCGGTTCCTGCACTGGGTACCGAGTTGACCATGCAAGAGGCAGAAGAGATCGACACTAATCTGCAGCCTGGTGATTACCACGAAGAGCAGGTTGAGTCGGTTGCATTCGGTCGTATCGCAGCTCAAACAGCGAAGCAAGTTATCGTACAAAAAGTCCGTGAGGCTGAGCGCGCTAAAGTAGTTGATCTTTACCGTGATCGCCAGGGCGAATTGATCGCGGGTACTGTTAAGAAAGTGACTCGCGACAATGTGATTGTTGATCTGGGTAACAACGCAGAAGCACTTCTGCCACGTGAAAACCTACTACCTCGTGAAATCTTCCGTATGGGTGAGCGTGTTCGCGCGGTGCTTCAAGAAGTTCGTTCTGAAGGTCGCGGCCCACAGCTTATCCTTAGCCGTACTTCAAACGAGATGTTGATCGAACTCTTCTCTATCGAAGTGCCAGAGATCGCCGAGCAGATGATTGAGATCCGTGCAGCGGCTCGTGATCCAGGTGCTCGCTCTAAGATCGCTGTTAAGACTCAGGATCGTCGTCTAGATCCTGTAGGTGCCTGTGTTGGTATGCGCGGTGCGCGTGTTCAAGCCGTCTCTGATGAGTTGGGTGGTGAGCGTGTCGATATCATCCTTTGGGACGACAACCCTGCGCAGCTTGTGATCAATGCAATGGCGCCTGCTGAAGTCGCTTCGATCGTTATGGACGAAGAGACTCACTCAATGGACGTCGCGGTTGATGAAGATGCTTTGGCGATGGCGATCGGTCGTGCCGGTCAGAACGTTCGTCTAGCAGCAGAGTTGACTGGTTGGGAACTGAACGTGATGAGCGAAGCGGAAGCGGCGTCTAAACACGAGTCTGAAGTGGGTAAAACAGTGGATCTGTTCATCAAGCACCTTGATGTCGACAGCGACCTTGCTGAGATCCTAGTTGCTGAGGGCTTCACCACGCTTGAGGAAGTTGCCTACGTACCGGCTAACGAAATGCTTGAGATCGAAGAGTTTGACGAGGAGATCGTTGACGCCCTTCGTGAACGCGCAAAAGATGCACTGCTTAACCTTGCAATTGCAGGTGAAGAGCAACTTGGCGATGTAGAGCCAGCAGAAGACCTCCTAACTATGGAAGGTATGGAACGTACCCTAGCGTACACATTAGCAAGCCGTGGTGTGGTTACCATGGAAGATCTTGCAGAACAGTCTATTGAAGAGCTGCTAGACATTGAAGGCATGACCGAAGAGCGCGCAGGTGAGTTGATTATGACAGCGCGTGCACCTTGGTTTGCAGAAGATCAGCAGTAATTAGACAACGGAAAAGGAGAACCCATTTATGGCAGAAGTAACGATTAAACAGCTTGCCGATGTGGTTGGTGTATCCGTTGAGCGTTTGTTAACACAGATGCAGGAAGCGGGAGTCGAAGGTAAATCCAACGATTCAACTGTCACAGAGATAGAGCGTCAGCAGCTATTAGCCCATTTGAAACGCAGTCACGGCGAAGATGCCGATGACGTTGGCGCACCGAAGAAGATCACGCTTAAGCGTAAGACAACCTCTACGCTGAAAGTGGGCGGTGCCGGCAGTCGTAAAACCGTTAACGTTGAAGTGCGTAAAAAGCGTACCTACGTGAAACGTACAGAGATTGAACAGGCTCCAGAAGCTCCAGCAGTGGAAGAGACTCCAGTGGCAGCGCCTGAACCACAGGTTGAAGCACCGGTCGTTGAAGCGGCACCAGAGGTGGCGGTTGAAACGGCTGCAGAGCCTAAAGTGGAAGCGCCAAAAGCAGAAGTTAAAGAGGCCGCTGAACCGGTTAAAGCTGAAGAGCCTAAGCCTGAGCCAGTGGTTGAAACGCCGGTTGAGAAGAAACCAGCTGCGGAACCTAAAACTGAAAATCCTCGCAACAAGAACAAGCAGCGCGATGAGCGCCGTAACAACCAGCGTGATAACGACGATCGTCGTAAGTCGAAAGGTCGTGGTAATGGCACGCTGAACGCTCGTCCGGGTAAAGGCGGTAAGCCAGGTCGTGGTAAGCCAATGCGTCAAGGCGATAACCAGCACGGCTTTAAAGAGCCGACGACTGCGATTGTTCATGAAGTCTCTATTCCAGAGAGCATCACGGTTGCTGATCTGGCTAAGAAGATGTCGATCAAAGCGGCTGAAGTGATCAAGGTGATGTTCAAGATGGGTGCGATGGCAACCATCAACCAGCCAATCGACCAAGATACTGCGATCCTTGTGGTAGAAGAGATGGGCCACAAAGCGGTGCCTATGGTAGAGAACGCGATCGAAGATGAGTTGATGGAGTCGGTAGCCGCTCACAGCGGTGAGTCTGTGACACGTGCTCCGGTCGTTACCGTTATGGGTCACGTTGACCACGGTAAAACATCCCTGCTCGATTACATCCGTTCAACACGTGTAGCTTCTGGCGAGTCTGGCGGTATTACCCAGCACATCGGTGCTTACCACGTTGAGACTGACAACGGCATGGTGACCTTCCTAGATACTCCTGGACACGCCGCGTTCACCGCTATGCGTGCCCGTGGTGCCTCTTTGACGGATATCGTTGTTCTAGTAGTTGCCGCAGATGATGGTGTGATGCCACAGACTGAAGAGGCGGTTCAGCACGCTAAAGCGGCTGGTGTTCCTCTTGTTGTTGCGGTCAACAAGATCGATAAAGAGGAAGCGGATCCAGATCGAGTTAAGAACGAGCTGGCTCAACGTGATGTTATTCCTGAAGATTGGGGCGGCGATGTTCAGTTCTGTCCAGTCTCTGCTAAAACAGGTCAGGGCATTGATGAGCTGCTTGAAGCGATCCTTCTTCAATCAGAAATTCTTGAGCTTGAAGCAGTTCCAGATGCGCCAGGTACAGGTGTTGTCGTTGAATCACGTCTCGATAAAGGTCGTGGTCCGGTTGCTACGCTACTGGTTCAAAACGGTACCCTTAAGCGCGGTGATATCGTACTAGCTGGTCTTCACTACGGCCGTGTACGTGCCATGCTTGATGAAAACGGCAAGCCGCTAGAAGCGGGTGGCCCTGCGATTCCAGTTGAGATTCAAGGTCTAGACGGAACGCCAGATGCAGGTGAAGACTTCACCGTAGTATCCACTGAGAAGAAAGCGCGTGAAATCGCTCTATTCCGTCAGGGTAAATACCGTGAAGTTAAACTGCAGCGTCAGCAACAGGCGAAACTTGAGAACCTATTCTCGAACATGGAAGCGGGTGAAGTTAAGTCGCTTAACATCGTCCTTAAGACCGACGTTCGAGGCTCTCTAGAGGCGCTGACTAGCTCACTAGAAGATCTCTCTACCGATGAAGTAAAAGTGAACATCGTCTCTGGCGGTGTTGGTGGTATCGGTGAAACCGATGCTAACCTTGCGTTGGCCTCCTCAGCGATCCTAATCGGCTTTAACGTTCGTGCAGACGCTCAGGCGCGTGCGATTGTTGAGCGTGAAGAGATGGAGCTTCGCTACTACAGTGTTATCTACGACATCATCGATGACGTGAAACAGGCGATGAGTGGTCTACTCTCTCCTGAGTTCAAAGAGGAGATTGTTGGTATTGCTGAAGTTCGTGATGTCTTCCGTGCGCCTAAGATCGGTGCAGTTGCCGGTTGTATGGTTATCGAAGGTACAATTTTCCGTAACAAACGCATCCGTGTCCTACGTGATAACGTTGTTATCTACGAAGGTGAGCTTGAGTCACTGCGTCGCTTTAAAGACAACGTCAACGAAGTTCGTCAGAATATGGAGTGTGGTATCGGCGTGAAGAACTACAACGATGTTAAAGTCGGCGACCAGATTGAGGTTTACGACACAGTTGAAGTTCAACGTACCATCTAAGAGGTTGTATGGCTCGCGATTTTAAACGCACAGACCGAGTAGGGGACCAGATCCAGCGTGATTTGGCGACCCTTATTCAGCGTGAGATTAAAGATCCACGCATTGGAATGGTGACGATTAACCACGTCAAAGTAGCGAAAGACTTAGGCTATGCGGATGTCTACATTACCGTTCTCCCACTGGGTGAACAGGATGAGGCGGAAGCGACCAAGCAGAGCCTAGAGGTGCTTAAGCAGGCTGCAGGTTTCCTTCGTGCTGAACTGGCAAAAGGCATCTCACTGCGAGTCATGCCGGCGTTACGTTTCCATTATGACGAGAGCATTCATCGCGGTCGTCACCTAACGAGCTTGATCGAGAAGGCTCGCCGTCTCGAAGATAACGAGGGCTAACATGGCTCGACGTAAAAAAGGACGCCGCATTGACGGCGTCTTTTTGCTTGATAAGCCTCAGGGCATCAGCTCGAATGCTGCCCTGCAGAAGGTAAAACGTCTGTATGACGCAGCGAAAGCGGGTCACACAGGCGCACTAGACCCTCTAGCTACCGGTATGTTGCCCATCTGTTTGGGTGAAGCGACTAAGTTTTCACAGTTTCTTCTCGATTCTGATAAGCGCTATATCACAACGGCAAAGCTAGGGGTTCGCACTGACAGCAGTGATGCTGATGGCGAAGTGATCGAAACTAAGCCTGTTCCTGAGTTAGATCGAGACGCGTTAAACGATCTGATTCAAGCCAAATTCTCTGGCGAAATCGAACAGGTTCCATCGATGTTCTCGGCCTTAAAGCACAATGGCCAGCCGCTTTACAAGCTGGCGCGCAAAGGTGAAAAGGTCGAAGTTAAGCTGCGTCAGGTATGCATTTACGAGATCAAACTGCTGGATCTGCGTGCTGATGAGATTGATCTTGAGGTGCACTGTTCTAAAGGCACCTATATTCGCTCCATCGTCGAAGACCTAGGTCTGGCACTTGGCTGTGGTGCGCATGTCAGTATGTTGCGACGGCTTGCCGTGGCTACCTACGATCGAAGCGCAATGCTGACACTCGAACAGTTGAATGAGATTGCACAACATCGTGAGTCAGATCAGTCGTTAGAGTGCATACAAATGCGTTTAGATGCGCTATTATTGCCGCCCTGGAGTGCAGTGGAGTCATTGCCTTCAATCGAATTACCCGCAGATTTAGCAAATCGTCTTCTGCAGGGGCAACGTTTAGGGGAGTTATTCTCAGAGCGCGGCCTCGTCAGACTCTTTGCTGAAGAGCGATTCTTAGGTATGGCTGAAGTGGATGATGAGGGGCGATTACGCGCTCGTCGACTACTCGATACCTCTGAAAACTGATTTACCCTCAAGGGTATGACGCTTCACTGAAAATATGCTCGGTGTTGCGCGACTTAACCCGCAGCCTAGGCTGTGTGCATATTGCTAATAGGAGATAAAACAATGGCATTGTCTGTTGAAAAGAAAGCTGAAATCGTTGCAGCGTACGGTCGTGGTCAGAACGATACTGGTTCACCAGAAGTTCAAGTTGCCCTTCTAACTGCAAACATTGAAGGCCTTCAGGGTCACTTCAAAGCGAACAAGCAGGATCACCACTCACGTCGTGGTCTAATTCGTATGGTTAACCAGCGTCGTAAGCTGCTGGACTACCTTAAGAAGAAAGATGCTACTCGCTACGTTGAGTTGATCGGTCGTCTAGGTCTTCGTCGCTAAGAGCTAGATACCCAGTTAGGGCCATACTTAGTATGGCCCTTTCTACTTTAAACCCTCCGCAAAACCAAATGATCTGACAGCCTGTACTCACTTGAGTTTACTGAATTCAACTGAGTACTGGCTTTAAAAGAGTGAAGATCAGGGGACGCGGAACATAGTTAATTACTAGGAGTTAATCGATGTTTAACACGGTTACTAAAACGTTCCAGTTCGGTAATGACACCGTAACGATCGAAACTGGTAAGGTCGCTCGTCAGGCGACTGGTGCAGTTATGGTTACTGTTAATGAAAAGACACAGGTTCTGTGTACTGTCGTTGGCGCAAAAACAGCGAAAGAGGGACAAGACTTCTTCCCACTTTCAGTGCACTACCAAGAGAAATACTACGCAGTTGGCCGTATCCCTGGTGGCTTCTTCAAACGTGAAGGCCGTCCAACTGAGAAAGAGACACTAACGTCTCGTCTAATCGACCGCCCAATTCGTCCACTGTTCCCTAAAGGGTTCATGAACGAAGTTCAGGTGGTGTGTACTGTGGTCTCTTCTGATAAGAATGTTGATCCAGATATCGCTGCAATGATCGGTACCTCTGCAGCACTCACCATCTCTGGTATCCCATTTGTTGGCCCAATCGGTGCAGCACGTGTGGGCTTCACGGAAGATGAAGGTTATATCCTTAACCCAACCTACGAAGCGCTAGCAAACTCTGAACTAGACATGGTCGTAGCGGGTACCAACGAAGCGGTACTGATGGTTGAGTCAGAAGCGAAAGAGCTTAGCGAAGATGAGATGCTAGGTGCGGTTCTATTTGCTCACCAAGAGATGCAAGTGGTTATCAACGCCGTTAACGAATTTGCCGCTGAAGCCGCTAAACCTAAGTGGGATTGGCAGCCAGCTGCTAAAAACGAAGCGCTGACTGATGCGATTACTGCTGCATTCGGTGCACAGGTTGAAGCAGCCTTCCAAGTAGCAGACAAGATGGAGCGTCAAGACACGCTTAAAGCACTTCGCGATGCCGCTGTAGAGCAGTTTGCAACAGGTGAAGAGGGCGCACCAGGCGCTGGTGAAGTCTCTAAAGTATTCGCGTCTATCGAGAAAGCAACTGTACGTGAACGTATCCTTAGCGGTCAGCCACGTATTGACGGTCGTGACGGTAAAACCGTTCGTCCAATCGAAGTGGAAGTGGGTGTTCTTAAAAACGTACACGGTTCAGCTCTGTTCACTCGTGGTGAAACTCAGGCAATCGTTACTTGTACACTGGGTACAAGCCGTGACGTACAGATCATCGATGCGCTTGAAGGCGAGCGTCGTGATCCATTCATGCTTCAGTACAACTTCCCTCCATACTCTGTTGGTGAAGCTGGCCGTATGGGTGGTGCAGGTCGTCGTGAAATCGGTCACGGTCGTCTGGCTCGTCGTGGTGTCTCTGCGGTACTTCCAACTCAGGAAGCCTTCCCATACACCATGCGTCTTGTTTCTGAGATCACTGAATCAAACGGTTCATCATCAATGGCCTCTGTCTGTGGCTCTTCACTTGCCATGATGGATGCGGGTGTACCAGTCAGTTCAGCAGTTGCCGGTATCGCAATGGGTCTGGTTAAAGAGGGCGATCGTTTCGCTGTCCTAACCGATATTCTGGGTGACGAAGACCACCTAGGTGATATGGACTTTAAAGTAGCAGGTACCGAAGCCGGTGTTACAGCACTGCAGATGGATATCAAGATCACGGGTATCACTGAAGAGATCATGGAGATCGCTCTAGAACAGGCACTGGACGCTCGTGTTCACATCCTACGTGAGATGGCGAAAGTGATCGGTTACGCTCGTCCAGAACTGGCTGACCACGCTCCTGCCATGACTCAGCTTAAAGTGAACCCAGAGAAGATCCGCGACGTTATCGGTAAAGGTGGTGCAACTATCCGCTCTATTACTGAAGAGACAGGCGCTTCAATCGATCTAGATGACGACGGTACTGTTCGTATCTACGCAGACAACAAAGCAGCTTCACAAGCAGCTGTTGACCGTGTTGTTGCGATCACTGCAGAAGCAGAGATCGGCAAGATCTACGAAGGTAAGGTTGTTCGCATCGAAGAGTTCGGCGCATTCGTTAACATTCTTCCTGGTAAAGATGGTCTAGTACACATTTCACAGATCGCTAAAGAGCGCGTGAACGCAGTAACTGACTACATCAACATGGATGACGTCATTAAAGTTAAGGTACTGGACGTCGATAACCGCGGCCGTATCAAGCTTTCAATGAAAGATCTTGAAGAGGACGAAACTGCAGAGAACTAATCACTGCTGATTCGCACTAAAAAAACCGCCTTTATGGCGGTTTTTTGTTGGTTCCATATCGAAGATGTGGCGATCTTTGCGGTGACTGGCCTTCAGCCTGTCATCCGCAGGTAGGCTTTACTCCTTTTCTGGAAAACGCTAAGAAAGCAGATGACAGGCTAAAGCCAGTCACTGGAGCGCTGATCTTCCTACGAAGTATGGTGACTGGCCTTCAGCCTGTTACCCGCTGTTGAAATCGATCGGGGTTTCAGCAGAGCTGAATTCCCTCCTACAATAGGACTTCGCGATAAGCCCGCAACGGAGTCCTACTGTAGGAGCGAATTGCCCCGAAGGGCAAACCGCGAAAAGATGCTCCAACACCATTAAAGAACCGAAGGTTCATCCTCAACCGGTTCTTTGTCACGCCATGCGCGGTAGACGCGATAGGCGTAGATGGTGCCTAGGACATTTAGGAAGTCTAGGGTGACGGAGATCAGCATCGAGATCATGCTGCTTGGATCGACCATCGGCGATAGGATCACCTCTAGAATGAACAGGCCACCAAAGATCAGAGCCAGACCTTTGAACATGGTCCAGAACAGGCCGTCAGTGCCTTCCCAGCTCTCTTTCATCGAGTCGATTGGCCCTTTACCTTCAATGACACAGATGGCGTTAGCCAGGGCTAAGCGAACGGCTATATAGATACCGGGGGCGATCAGCAACATGAGTCCCAGTGCTGTTACCAATGCCGAAAGCACGAAGGTTAAAAATAGTCTGCCCCAGCAGCGGAATGCCATAAACCAGCTTTGCGTGGTTGTGATCGAACCTCCATCGATGACGGCTTGCATATAGAAGATGGTCGCCGCTAGGTAGATAGGAACAAACAGCATGTCCATACCGGTTAGCAGAATCAGCTGTGCCTGCATGTTGCTCGACTCATCCACTCCGGAAATAGTGCTCATCTGGATGATCATCAGAATGATCAGAAACGGCAGTTGAATGCTCAATAGAGCACTGAAGTTGGAACGGAAGAAGAAAAACGATTGTTGTAGATAATCTTTAGTCATAAAACTCTAGCGCTTAGGCTTAGTCAGTAAATAGGTGCAAAAATGTCCTGTATCTTGGTCAAGCTCGACAGACTCGAAGTAGCTTGATGCGATACGTTTCAGTGGTACATGCTGGTTCACGACGAAACAGGCTTTCCCCTCTGCTGCTAACAGTCTAGCGGCATTTCTCGAAAAGCGGTCAGTTAAATCGTAATCGATCCCAAAACCACTATGAAAGGGCGGGTTACATAGTATCAGATCGTACTCAGAGGCCAACTCTTCACCGGCATTGGTTAAGCAAACTTCAGCCTGAAAGTTCGCTGCTGCCAAGGTTGCTTGCGTCGCTTTGATTGCTGCTGCGTTATTGTCAGTCGCTGTGATGAAAGATGCTTGGCTACAGGAAGCGAGAGTAAGATAACCTGATCCACAGCCCAGGTCTAACACACGATCGGCTCCAATCGGTAGCGGACGATTGAGGATATAAGGTAGGCGCTCAATCAGCTGCTGGCTACCTTGGTCGATTTTTTTCCAACCATATACACCGGGCTTTGATAGTAGTGAGTATTCACTTACTTTTATAACCTCTCGGACTTGATGATAGTCTTGATCATCTAACGGTGTGCCTGTTGCCTGGCCTACTGTGAGTTCGACCCTCCAGCTATCGCCGCCCAATTTAACCTCAGAGCGATCACCGTTTAGGCATTTTTGGCCATTTTTGGCGTAGCTTTTGATCCCCTCGGATTTATCACCTAATAAGATAAGGCGAGCACCGGGCTTTAACTGCTCTGCCGCCAAATTGATGAGATGATTAACAACCGCCTTCTCTTTGCTAATGCGAAACAGAATAAAATCAGTGGTTAAGTCTGTAGGCCACTCAAAGTCAGAGAGCCTGCATTGCCAGCCTTGAGCGCAAAGTGCTTGCTGCTGATCAAAGCGATTGGTCAGAGCCTGCCAACCGGAGGCGGCTTGAAGTGATTTGGGGTTGAGGTTTTCATCAACAATCAGAAGTCCGTTTGGACTAGCCTGAACCTCCTGATTGATGAGCGATTCGAAGTTAGCCATTAAAGATGCTGGCTACCTCGTCGTCAGTGAGCTCTCGCCACTCACCCTCATAGAGATCATCATCCAGTGCGATCGGTCCAATCGATTCGCGATGCAGCTCTTCTACTTTGTTACCCAGTGCTGCGAACATGCGCTTTACTTGGTGGTAGCGTCCTTCGAACAGCTCCACTCTGGCTACCTGCTCAGAGAGAATCTCTAATTTTGCCGGTTTAGTGAGCTCTTTCTCACCATTAAGCTGAATACCGCGCTCGAATTTCTCGATGTAGCTCTCATCAATCGGGTCTGCCAAGGTCGCTTCATAGATCTTACCCAGCTTATGACGTGGCGAGGTGATACGGTGACACCACTGCCCGTTATCACTGAGCAGTACTAACCCTGTTGTATCAACATCTAACCGACCGGCAATCGTGAGGTTATCGACACGTGGAAGTTCGATAAGGCCCAGCACGGACGCATGATCACCCTCATCGTGTGAGCAGACATAACCCAGGGGCTTATTAAGCATGATGTAGCGATCACGCGGGGCTTCAATTTCGTAGCCGTCCAGAATGACTTCATCCTCATCAGCCACTTTGCGTGCGGGGTTCTTTTCAAGTTCGCCATTCACTCGTACCTCTTCGGCGTGCAGCATACGCTTCACCTCTTTACGAGAGAAACCGGTGGATTGAGCAAGGTACTTATCGAGTCGCATAGGAAGGGTTCACCTGAATTAAGATTTTTGCATTATACCGGAGCAGCCAGTGGCTGCGAACAATCAGGTGATTTCTTATCTCGATTCGCTAAAATAGCAGCACAAACTGTTAGGAGTCGTGTGTGAAGCTATTTGTTGATGATCTTACCCATGTTGATTTTACCTATCTGGACGCGCAACGCGGTCTTGTGGGTGAATCCTGGGCTGTCCGTTTAGAGCTGGACGGCCAATTAAACGATGAGGGGATGATTGTCGATTTTGGCATCGTTAAAAAGCGCGTGAAACAGTGGTTTGATGCTGGCTTAGATCACTCGTTAGTGATTGCCGATAAGACACCTAACCTAAAGGTGACTACAGCAGAACAGAACACGACTGTGGAGTGGCACTACCCATCGGGTGAGCCCCTTCGTTGCAGCGCGCCACATCAAGCGTTTGAGATCCTTCCCGTGGATGCGATAGAGCCTGAACCCGTCGCTCGTTGGTGTGAACAGGAGTTGGCTGCGATCTTCCCAACGGTCAGTGGTATCAAAGTGACCCTATACCCGGAAGTGATTGATGGTGCCTACTACCATTACACACACGGTCTACAGAAGCATGACGGTAACTGCCAACGTATCGCTCATGGACACCGCTCAAGAATCCACATTCTAGTTGATGGTGAGCGTGATCTAGCACTTGAAGCGCAGTGGGCAAAGCGCTTTGAAGATATCTACATAGGGACAGAAGATCATGTCGTCAGTCGTACCGAACAGTCTGTCAATTTTGCCTACCAAGCACCCCAGGGGGCATTCAGCCTGACGCTTCCTACCTCAGTGGTCTACATGATCGACACTGAATCTACCGTTGAGTTGATCGCCAATCATCTGGCACAAACCATTGCTGCAACCCTACCTGGCAAACAGATTGAAGTGCGTGCGTTTGAGGGAATTGGTAAGGGTTCGATCGCAACGGCTTAGCGATCGAACTCAAGATTATCAATTAGACGAGCGTGACCTAAATAGGCGGCCGCTAAGATCACCAGTTGAGTGTCATCCGGTGTCGCCGGCTGAAGCGTATTGCGATTAACGATATGCACATAATCACGACGGAACCCCGCCTCTTCTAATGCTTCACTCGCTTTGACCTGTAGCACTGCAAACTCGTTGCTACCCGCTTGAACCTGATCACGGATTTGGCTCAGTTGTTGGTAGAGCGCTGGCGCTGCAGCCAGTTCGCTGTCGGTCAGATAACCGTTACGAGAGCTGAGTGCTAAACCTGAGTCAGCACGGGCTGTCTCTTCCCCAACAATCTCAATGGGCATCGATAGATCATCGACCATACGGCGAATTACGTGCAGCTGTTGAAAGTCTTTTCGTCCAAATACCGCTAGGTCAGGTTGGACCAAATTAAACAGTTTGTTGACGATGGTCGTGACACCGCGGAAGTGTCCGGGGCGGCTAGCACCGCAGTAAAGATTAGAGACTTCTGGTACTTCAACAAAGGTCTGTGAATCACGACCCTTGGGGTAGACCTCTGCCTCAGCTGGCGCAAACAGCAGATCGCAACCAAACTCCTTCAGACTCGCCTGATCCTCTTCAAGGGTTCGAGGGTATCGTTCCAAGTCGTCAGCGTTATTAAACTGTAACGGGTTAACGAAGATCGATGAGACAACAAAGTCTGAAAGCTCGCGAGCCCGAATCAAAAGATTTAAGTGACCTTGATGAAGGTTGCCCATGGTCGGCACGAAGCCGATCTTTTTACCTGCAGCACGTGCTGCAGTGACCGCAGCTCGAAGCTCGGCAATGGTCGTAACGGTTTTCATAGATTATTCGAAACTGTGCTCTGGGCCAGGGAATGTGCCGCTTTTAACGTCGGCAACGTACTGTTCAATCGCCTCTTGGATCGAGCCAGCACCTTCCATAAAGTTTTTAACGAATTTGGGACGCCGTCCAGGTGTAATACCTAGCAGATCATGCATTACAAGCACTTGAGCATCGGTAAGATTACCTGCACCGATGCCAATCACTGGGATGTCGAGGTTTTTAGTGATTTCACAGGCCAGTAGGGTTGGCACACACTCTAACACCAGCATATCTGCGCCTGCGTCCTGTAAGCGCTGAGCGTCCTCAAGCATCAACGTCGCAGCATGATTGTCGCGTCCCTGTACCTTGTATCCACCCAATTTATTGACCGATTGTGGTGTTAAACCTAGGTGTGCGCAGACAGGTACGCCTTGGCGGCTGAGTGCTGAAATGGTGTCAGTTAACCAAGCGCCGCCTTCCAGTTTGACTATGTGGGCACCAGCGCGCATCAGTTTTGCGGCACTCTCTTCCGCTTGCTGAGTGTTTGAGTAGCTCATAAAGGGCAGGTCAGACACGATCAGCGACCCTTGGTTGCCCATAGCCACCGCGCGAGTGTGGTAGGCCATATCGTCAACCGTTACCGGCAGTGTGCTGGATTCACCTTGCAGAACCATGCCCAATGAATCACCGACCAGTATCAGGTCTACGCCAGCACTGCTGGCGACATGGGCGAAGGTTGCATCGTAAGCAGTTAGAACCGCAAACTTCTCTCCCGCCTGTTTTTTCTCAATTAAACGGTGCAGGCTTGGTGTGCTCATTTAATCAGTCTCTCTATTCGATAAGATGCGCACTATTATAGTGCGATTGGTTCCAGTGTGCCCATAGGACATTCCAGCAAAATTTCGCTTAGGTGATCACCATTTGGTAGCACTAAATTGGGTTCAATTTCAGCGAGAGGGTAGAGGACAAAGCTTCTCTCACACATAAATGCATGAGGGACGGTGAGTCGCTCGGTGTTAATGGCTTGATCACCAAAGAGTAAAATATCCAGATCTAAGGTTCTCGGCCCCCAGTGTTGCACTCGAACACGATCATGGGACTGCTCTATCGCTTGCAGTTCATCCAATAGTTGTTCGGCTTCTAGGCTTGTCTCAAGGCAAGCAACCGCATTGATGTAGTCGGGTTGTCCAGGTGGGCCCACTGGGTCGGAGCGATAGAGTCTGGAGTGCTCTACTAGCTTAGAGTTGGGAATCGCCTGCAGTTCTCGCAGAGCGTCAGTCACCTGCTGTAGAGGATTCTCTAAATTGCTGCCCAAACCGACGTAGGCGCGAATCATCTTATGACTGCTCTTTTGGCTTACGATTAGGACGGCGACGGCGCGAGCGTTTGCGGCGCTCTTCAGCGGGTATCTGAGGACGAGCATTGGGTTGGCTGTTCTGGTATTCGGTCCACCAACCACTGATTCCGTTAAGATCTTCACCACTCTCTTCACGCAACACTAATAGATCGTAGCCAGCACGGAAGCGAGGGTGCTCCATTAGTTGATCGGCACGATCGCGGCGCATTAGACGGTGCTGCATCTCCCAGATTTCACGAATCGTCGTGGAGAAACGTCTTGGAATGGCAGTCGCTCGGACCTGTTCACCTAGGATCTGATTAGCGGCCTCGTGAAGTCGCTGTAGAGGCGGTAGGTCTTTGTGTCCTTCAAGATCACGCATGCGATCCACCAGCGGGTACCAAAGCATCGCTGCAAATAGAAAAGCGGGGTTGACGCTCTTATCCTGAGCAAGACGGCGATCAGTATTTCGTAACGCATTGTTAACGAGCTGCTCGACTGGGTACTCATCGCTACCTAACATGCGATCAGTGGCCGGTAGAAGGTACTTAAATAGGTCAAAACGGAGCAGTTGGCGAAGGCAGGCTTCGCCGTAACCGGTCTGGAGTAGCTTAAGTACCTCATCAAACATGCGAGCAGGAGCGACTTTGCTGATCAAACCACCCAGTTTATGAATCGGTTGGGCGGTGTCGGAGTCGATATCAAAACTCAGTTTTGCGGCAAAGCGAGCTGCACGTAACATACGAACGGGATCTTCGCGGTAGCGCTCCTCTGCATCGCCGATGATGCGAATACGCTTCTCAAGAAGATCTGGGTAGCCATTAGCGAAGTCATAAACGGAGTTATCTTCAACGTTGTAGTAGAGCGCGTTAATCGAGAAGTCGCGGCGCTTTGCATCCTCTTCGATGGTGCCGTAGACATTATCACGAAGCAGCATGCCAGAGGCGGCCTGTCGTGACTGATCCTTAGAGGTTGAAACGCTGTCGTGTCCGGCACGGAAGGTGGTGACTTCGATAACTTCGCGGCCAAAACGGACGTGGACGATCTTGAAGCGGCGACCAATGAGTCGAGCACGGTTGAATAGGGGTTCTGCTTGTTCAGGCGTTGCGGAGGTAGCAACGTCAAAATCTTTAGGGTTTTTTCCGACCAAAAGATCGCGTACACAGCCGCCGACTAGATAGCCATCGTAGCCGTTATCAAGCAAACGGTAGACGACACGCATGGCATTGTCATCCAGAGCGTGGCGAGGAATGTTATGGATCGACTCGGGAACAACGCGACGTTCACCTTCTGGCAGAATGGCTGTGACTAGATCATCCGCTTGGGTGTTTTCAATATTGGCTTCAGTGATCGGTGCCGCTTTAGTACGAAGCGCAAAGTAGAGGCCAGCAATAGCGGCAATGCCTAGAAGGAATAGAACAATTTGAGAGGTCATTTAAAAACAGTTCGAGTCTAATACAAAGGCGCTAGTCTACCAGTAGTTAGTAAGAATTAATAACCGGTCTGAAAATGTCTTATATAAAATGAATTTTAGAGGGGTAGGATTTGCGTTTGGGGGTTCGAGCGTGAGGCTGCCACCAATAATTTGGTGTTATTTTTATTGTCCCTTGCGGTGACAGTCCTCACGATCGAGTAATGCTCCATTTTTATTTTTATTCGGAGCAGGTATTTCGTCGGCACCTTTTGCTCTTGTTATTTTTATTTGAGCTAAGTATTGCGCCGTCCTTTCTTGTTGTTGTGGAGCGACTATAGGTAATCCATTAGCTCTATTCAACCCTAAAGTGAAAAAAATTTAACACTTCATACCAAAGTCTAAATAACTAGCTGTTTTTAATAACTTTTGGAACTTTTTGTATATCCCAAACGTCTAGTGCGAACTGAATAAAAGTCTCTACATCGCTCGGTATATCGCACTTTTCATCAATCTGCCCAAGCCTAACCATCGCCTTTTTAAGTTGTTTAATGATTTCCAATGGTTCTGTTGGCAAGGCGCACGCAAAGGTCTGTTTCGATAGTTTTTGTCCATCAGCGGCTAACACCAACGGCAAATGAGCATATTTCAGCAGAGGGTAGTCCTGTGTGAGCTGCAGTGCTCGCTGTTTATGCGTTTCATCAAGCAGATCTGACCCTCTAACAATGTCAGTCACTCCCTGTTCATAGTCATCCAGTACGACTGCAAGCTGATAAGCAACAATGCCATCACGACGGTAGAGAATGAAATCACCAACCCCTTCTGAAGGAGTCGGCTGAGAGCCTTGAAGGAGGTCATCAAACCCTGAACATTGCTCCACTTTAAATCGGACTGCGGTTGGCTCTTTATTGGCAGGGTGCAGCAAACAGTACCGATCGTAATGCGGTAAGGCGTGCCGACTCTTTAAGTCCGTTCGGCTACAACCACAGCGATATGCCTGCCCTTGAGCGATGAGCGACTGAAAGAGATCAGTGTAGCGATCGATTCGGTCAGTTTGACGCATGACCGTTTTATCCCAATGGAGACCGTAGGCTTCTAGCGCTTCAAGAATCGCCTTTTCATGCGCCTGCTGACAGCGTGGTTGATCAAGATCCTCTATTCGGACTAGCCAAAGTCCATGATGCTTTTTAGCTTCTAGGTAACTGGCCAGCGCGGTTAGCAGTGAGCCTTCGTGAAGAGGGCCTGTTGGAGAGGGGGCGAATCGACCAATGTAGTTCATTGTATGAATATAAAGGACATAAAAAAGCGCGGTACAAACCGCGCTTCTATTATTTGCCTGTCTGCTTTTCTTTTATCTCTGCAAGCGTCTTGCAGTCGATACAGAGAGTTGCCGTTGGTCGAGCTTCGAGTCGGCGAATACCGATCTCTACACCGCAGGCTTCACAATAGCCGAAATCGTCTTCATCGATTGACTCGAGTGCTTTATCGATCTTGCGAATCAGCTTGCGCTCACGATCTCGTGTGCGAAGTTCAAGGCTGAACTCCTCTTCCTGGCTGGCACGATCGGCAGGGTCAGCAAAGTTGCTAGCCTCTTCCTTAAGGTGGTTGATGGTCATATCGACCTCTTCCATCAGTTCGCGCTTCCACTCTTTAAGAATAAGTCGGAAGTGATCCTTCTGCGCATCGTTCATGTACTCTTCTGAGTCTTTGATGTCGTATGGCGCAATGTGAGTAAAAGATTCAGTATTACTGCTTGGCATAGTGTCTGCCTCGTACCCTGTGATTGTATTATTGCTCTCGATTATTGGGTAATACGTTGGATCGAGAGAGTCCGTTTTTTAGTAAGTCAGCGAAGTTACCAGAACAGTATAAAGATGGCTAGTCTCTGTTGGTGTAACAAGTATACTGTGTCGATTCGATCGGGAGGTGATATGTCTAAGAGTTGGAGTCAGCGTTCGCAGTTAATTGAATCCTTTAAAGTGATGGATCTGCTTAAACACGCTCATGCGTTAGCCGATCAGGGGCGCTCTATCATCCATTTAGGGGCGGGCGAACCCGATTTTGGTGCGGCACCCCAGGTGATCGAGGAGGCAAAACGTCTGCTGGACACTACCCCTATGACCTACACACCGGCAGCAGGTATTTCGGCTCTTCGTGAAAAAATTGCAGCCTTTCACCAACAGCGTTACGGGCAGAAGATCGCCGCAGACAATGTGTTAGTCACAGCAGGTGCTTCAGCTGCACTGCAATTGACCTTTGCCCTGTTAGCCAATCGTGATCAAAAGATATTGATGGCCGATCCAGGCTACCCCTGTAATCGTCAATTTTTGCGCATAGTGGAGGCCCAAGCGGTCTCTATTCCCGTGGATCATGAACAGAACTACCAATTAACCGCTGAATTGGTTGAGCAGCATTGGGATGAACAGACTGCAGGCGTTCTTATTGCCTCGCCAGCTAACCCAACCGGAGCGGTCATCGATCCACAAGAGCTTGCCAATATTGCAGCAACGGTCTCTCGTTTAGGTGGCACCTTGGTTGTTGATGAGATCTACCACGGCCTAACCTACGGTGCAGAGACTCCCAGTGCCTTTAGCATCGATACAAACTGCATCGTGATCAACTCGTTTTCAAAATATTTCGGCATGACGGGCTGGCGCTTGGGTTGGTTGGTAGCGGATGCATCAGCGGTGGCTGAAATGGAGAAGATGGCACAAAATCTCTACATCTCTCCCACGACCTTGTCTCAGTATGCTGCGCTCAGAGCATTCGAACCTGATGCGATTGAACTGTTCGAGTTGCGAAGAGAGGAGTTGCAGCAGCGACGTGATCGCCTGTTAGAAGGGCTCAAGCGAATTGGTTTTAAAGTCCCTAGAACGCCAGAAGGTGCCTTCTATATTTATGCCGATGCTTCTGATCTGTGTGATGACAGTTTTAGTTGGTGCTGGGAGTTACTAGAGAGGGCGGGCGTGGTCGCGACGCCTGGTGCCGATTTTGGTGAGTATCAGGCGCACAAATTTGTTCGCTTCGCTTACACTACTTCGTTGGCAAATATTGATGAAGCACTTAACCGAATTGAACAGTTTGTCAGCGACACTAGGTGTTAGATCGTTAACCTAATATTCCCATCGATAATTTCAAAGGGGATCGCCTCTAACCGTTCACCTGGGCAAGGGCCCGCGATGCACTCGCCCTCGTTTATCGTGAATAGCGCGCCGTGCGTGGCGCATTGGATGAACTGCTTTTCGACATCCAAGAAAGTGTCTGGTTGCCACTCTAGGCGAATACCGCGATGGGGGCAGCTGTTTTTGAAAATTGAGATTTGGTCGCCCTGTTTTACAACAAAAAGGGATAGGCCCTCCCGTTCAAAACCACGGCTTTCACCGTCGACTAAATCCGATACACTGCAGAGAATCATGGGTTACACCTAAAATTTTTCCAAATTTTAATGCTTTACAGAGAGAAACGGTATGCCTGTTCATCCCTTTAAACGTCACAAAGTCAGTGTCATTTTACAGGCCTATGACGTGGATCTGTTTGGCCATTTTTCTGAGTTAAGCCAGTCTCTCTCAAAGTTTAATCTTGATCCTGATATGAATGTTTCGTCTCTGCTTCTGCAGGCCGGTCACTCTTCGGGTGCTGATGAAGTCTTATTCGAATCGCGCAGTGAAAGGGTAAAAACTCAGTTGTTACTCGAATCAATATTGCAGCGCCCCTTTAAAACGCTCTCGAGAGGCGAGAGGCAGCGTGTGCAGCTGGCCTGTGATTTGGTGAGTCGCCCCAATGAGCCCAGCCTAATATTAATTGAAGAGCCTTGCACTGCCATGGATGCGGAGTTTAAACGCCGGACAGTGGAGCTGCTTAGATCATTTAAAGAGGAGGGCTATGCGGTTGTTGTGACCCTTCAAGAGGCGAGTTTGGCTTCACGAATGGGGGATTACTTTTACTTACTTGGCACCCAAGACTCTGTTGTCGAGGGTGACCACTCTGTTCTAACGGTCGCTCACTTAAGGCAACTGTTCGAGGTGGAAGTCGAGAGTGCAGAGCCCACTGAGGAGGGTTATCCGCAGTTTACCGTCTCTGGTAGCAGCTTCTGATCAATCAAGTATTGAATGATCTTAAGGTGCGCATTCTCTTCGCTGGTATCGATGTGAAGGGCGATCTTCTCTTCCTCTTCACTTAATGGCTCAGCGACGCGTTTTTGCGCTTGCATCACTTCTATAGTTGCATCTGTTGGGTCTTCACGCTCTTCAGATCGTTTAGCCAGGCGCGCCTCGATGACCTTTTCTGGGGGTTCACAAGCGATGATTCGTGCTGGGCAGCCCAGCTCTTCGGCCAGTTGCAGAAACTGTCGACGTGAACGTTGGCGAATGTATGCGGCATCCAGAATCAGAGTCTGGCCCGCTTCTAACAGAATGCCAGAGACGCGCTTCATCTCTAGGAAAGTGCGCATATTCATGTCTGCACCGTACATCTCAAGGCTTTCACCTTCGCGAGACGCTTTGCGATAGATCTTTTTACGCTCAGCACTTGATCGTACACGAACACCGGAGATCAGCTCGGCTAATTTGCTAGAGATATGTGATTTACCGGAGCCGCTAATCCCCTGCATCATCACCAACATCGGTAGTGGCGCAGCCGCGTATTCGGCGGTCAGTTTAAGGTAGTGTTGGAACTCAGCAAGATTGGGTTTCTCGCCCAACATGGCGACTTTCGCTCGTACCATCGCGCGGTGCGCTTTGTAGTAGGGCAGTAGAATTAACCCTTCGTAATCGCCGGTGATCTCCATATAGCGGTTAAGACAACGGTTCGCCCAACGAGGGTGGCCGTTAGCCTCTAGGTCCATCAACAGGAAGCCAAGGTCCGACATCTTATCGATCCAACGGAACTCTAGGTTGAACTCAATGCAGTCAAACACGAGGAGTGAATCACCATCTAAGGTGATGTTGCCCAGGTGAAGATCACCGTGACACTCACGAATCGAGCCATCGAGCTTGCGACGACGCATTAAGGGTTCAAGCAGTTGGTAACGATCTTTAATGTGCTGCCAAAGACGGTCGAGCTCTTTGGCATCCTCTTCGGGAATAAGCGAACGATCGATGTCCCTGTAGTTATCTTCGGAAATGGCGGCAATGCTATCGGGTTCACCCCATGGACTTCCGGGGGCAACAATGGGTGCGCGCTGATGGAAGTCAGCAATTTTATCAGCCAGTTTATCGATCCAGTTGGGGTCGAATTTGTAGACGTTTAGTAGCTCGGAGAGCAGTAGCCCTGAAGCAAACTCACGCATTTTGACGGCGTATTCGATCGGCTCACCTGTCGCTCCAATCACTGGATCGCTCTCAGTACCGCCGATAGCCACAACTTCAATATAGGTATTTTCAGAAAGACGTTGATTGAGGCGAAGTTCCTCCTCACAAAAGTACTTTCGCTTCTCAAGTGTAGTAAAATCTAAAAATCCAAAGTTGACCGGCTTTTTGATTTTGTAGACGAACTCGCCGGTTCTGATAAGCCACGCGATGTGCGTCTCAATCACTTCAAACTCGCTCACCTCATGCGGGTAGCAAGCTGGATTGAGTAGATTGTTTACCAGCGTGGATTCCATAGTTCGACTAAACTGCCCTTACTAAACATAAGCTGGCCTAACGAGATACGCGCCAGCGGGTCGAAGATTATACTGAGAAGATGACAAAAAAGAGACATCAATCTAAGCAAACCAAAGCAAAATCGAGCCGCAATTGGGCTAAATCGCTGTTTTGGTTTCTTTTTAAACTGGGCTTGGTCGCTACCGTTGTTGCTGCGGTGGGTCTGGTCTACCTCGATGCGCAGGTGCGTGAAAAGTTTGAAGGCAAACGCTGGTCACTGCCGGCTAAGGTCTATGCACGCCCATTAGAACTCTACCCAGGCCAACGCTTGGACTCTGCTGCTTTGCAGCTTGAACTAAAAGCGCTGGGTTACAGTATTGGTAATCAGGTCAATCGCCCTGGCACAGCGCGAGTCAGTGCCAATCGAGCCGACATCTACACTCGTGGCTTTGATTTTCCTGAGGGCGCTGAACGATCAAAACGCGTCACCCTTAGCTTTCAGCAAGGCCAGATAGCCCGCCTGATGGATGCTAATAATCGCTCCATGACGCTGGCGCGTTTAGAGCCAGTGCTGATAGGGGGGATCTACCCCGGTGATAATGAAGATCGTGAACTGGTGCGTATTCAAGATGTGCCCAGTCTACTGCCCCAGGCCCTAGTTGCCGTTGAAGATCGGGCCTTTTACGATCATTTCGGCATCTCTTTGAAAGGCATTGCCCGTGCGATGTGGGTCAATCTTCGTGCGGGTCGATTTGTTCAGGGGGGGAGTACCCTCACTCAGCAGTTGATCAAGAACTTCTACCTGACCTCTGAGAGAACCCTCTCGCGTAAATTGCTTGAACTGCCGATGGCGGTTCTGTTGGATCTTCACTACGAGAAAGATGAGATTCTTGAGGCCTATCTTAATGAGGTCTATCTGGGACAGGATGGCGCGCGTGCGATCCACGGTTTTGGTCAAGGTAGCCTCTTCTACTTCGGCCGTCCCGCCGCTGAACTCGAGCTGCATCACATTGCATTGCTAGCTGGGTTGGTTAAAGGGCCTTCTTATTATGATCCTCGGCGTCACCCAGAGAGAGCTCTAAAACGCCGTGATCTGGTACTGAAACTGCTGTTGGATCAAGCGATGATCAGCTCCAATCAGTATCAACGTGCGATACAACAACCGCTTGATGTCATTAAACGAGGCACCCGTTTAAAAGGGGCTTACCCAGCCTACCTCGATGTGGTTAAACGTCAGCTTCGACAGGAGTATCGCGAAGAGGATTTGAATTCTGAGGGGATTCGTATTTTTACAGCACTGGATCCTTTAGTGCAGCAGAATGCGGCTTCTGCGTTAAGTGAATGTATCGCGTTGTTAGAAAAACAGTACGGCAAAAAAGCACAGCCTCTGCAGGGCGCAACGGTGGTTACCGATCCGCAAACAGGAGAGTTGTTAGCGGTTATTGGTGGACGTAATGCCCGATTTGCTGGATTTAACCGGGCCTTGGATGCTCGCCGCCCGATTGGTTCCTTAGTTAAACCGGCCACCTTCTTGGCCGCGTTAGAGAAGGGGTACACCCTAACGACACTGATCGAAGACAGCGCCTTTCAGATGCAGCAGCCGGACGGGTCGGTCTGGTCACCTGAGAACTTTGACGGCAAAGAGAAGGGTATGGTGCCCCTGTATGAGGCCATTTCGCGCTCCTACAATCTCTCCTCAGCACGTTTAGGTCTGGATATAGGAGTCGATTCGGTCATCGATATGTTGAAGCGACTAGGCGTTGATTCAGAGATCAAACCCTACCCATCGCTGCTATTGGGAGCGCTCAACTTGGCACCTATTGAAGTAGCGCAGGTCTATCAAACGCTAGCCGCGAATGGGTTTAGAATGCCGCTTCGCGCCATTCGTCGAGTGACCGATGCCTATGGGCAAGAGCTCTCTCGCTACCCCTTTAAGCTCAATCAAGTCGTTGATCCTAAACAGGTTCACTTGATTCATTACGCAATGCAATCAGTGGCTCGTGAGGGTACGGCTAGATCGCTCTACAGAACCTTGCCCGCCAACTTAAATGTGGCGGGTAAAACAGGGACATCCGATCAGCAGCGAGATAGTTGGTTTGCAGGATTTACCGGCAGCCGTTTAGCCGTTGTTTGGGTTGGCCGTGATGATAATGCGACCTTACCTTTTACTGGATCAGGCGGCGCATTAAAGGTGTGGACGGATCTGATGAAGAGAGAGCAGCCCGAACCCTATTTAGCTTTAAAACCGAGAGAGGTGGAGTATGTTTGGGTCGATGCAGCGCAAAATGTTCAAACCGAACAGCAGTGTGAGGGGGCTCGTTCAGTTCCCTACATTCAAGGCACAGAACCTGTACAGCGAGTCAGCTGTGGTGGCAAACGCAAACCTGGGGAGGCGATTAAATCGCCATTAGACTGGTTCAAAGGTTGGTTTAATTAGATTTTCTGCAATCAACTGATTATTCTTAGTGCGTCTTAATCTTGAGAACATCGAGTCGGTTCATGAATCTGTACCAATCTTTATCCACTTCAGCTGTGCTGACCTTGCTGGTCGGTTGTGCAGGCCCAAGCCCTTACCTCACTCCGGTAGAGGAGCGTGATGTGTCGCCACGCAATGCAAAGGTTGCACCCGGCGCGGTTGTTCCGGTGGAACCCCGCGGTGATGTGAATGTTGCCCCCATCTACGATGTGCCGAACTTCGCACCAACTCAACCTTCACAACAACCCGCTCAAATTGCTCCCTCTGAGCCGCTCGCGATTGATGAAAGTTCCAACTCAGCAACAGTGTCGTTGCTCGCTGAAGCAAAACAGGCTGCGGATAGAGGTGATCTGGCAGCTGCTGAATCCCAAGTTGAACGCGCACTGCGTATCTCACCGCGCGATCCACAGGTCTATTTGCATTTAGCGTCTATTAAACGCCGCCAGTTGAATCTGATTCAGGCAGAGCAGGTTGCGCTAAGAGGTGTTGCCGTTGCAACGGGACTTCCCGATTATCAGCGCAAACTCTGGCGTGAACTGGCATTGATTCGCGAACAGGCAGGGGATGCAGCTGGCGCCGCTGCTGCACGCGCAGAAGCTACTCGATAAGTTGGAGCGGTCTTATTAAGGCCGCGATTTTATTTGAATGACTTATCGGTTATGAGTGTTAAGCCCTAGCATTAACCGCCTTAAATCGCGTTCTTGTCGTATCACCCTAATTACGAAGACATTTTCTTTCTCGATTCTGTAGACGATGCGTGAGGGTGGGATGATCACTTCCCTGTAGTTTTGTAATGGAAGCTCAGGTAAGCGGCGACCTGATTCAGGATATTGTTCCAGTCGCCTGACGCTAGACAGTATTCTCTGCACTAACTGCTTTGCTGCGGCTCTGTCACTAATAGCAACATACTCTGCTAATTCTGAAAGGTCATCGATCGCTTTTTCTGTCCAGATTAGCTTAGCCATTTGTCCAACTTGGCTTCTACTTCAGCTTGAGTATGAACTTTGCCTTCAGCAACGTCTTTTTCACCAAGCGCAATCGCTTCAAGCAAAGCCAATCGGTTTTGCATGTACTCGTAATCTTCTACGTCTACTAGGTAGGCCGAAGGCTGTCCATGTTCTGTAATCAAGATAGGCTCCTTGTTGACGTGCAACTCACTAAGAATTTTAGTCGCGTGCCTTTTAAGGTTGGTTACTAACTCTGTTTTCATAGATAACCCCTGAGTTTTAAGTGATACAATTGTATCACTTTATCTAAATGGAATTCATCTCAGGGGTAACTTAAGGGGGCTGACCTTTCGGTCTGACCCCCTTATCGAGTATCAATATCACTCACTATGCCAGGCAGTTGCTAAGACGTTGTTGAGAGTGTTTCTATCCTCCAGAGTCACCTCCTCTTCATCGAGTGCATCAAACTGGGCAATTGCATGAATGATGGCGTAGATATCAGCCATGTCAGCCCAGCCATCTTCAGTTTCTATCCTCTCAATGCCATCTTTATTAGCCGATTGAATAGTCACCTCGGTGCTGGAATCACGGTCTTTTATCAGTAGCGAATCATTCAGCATCTCCAACTGAAGACGCTCCCAATTGATGCCTTCCAATACAATCGTATCACTCCCACTGCTATCCACTATTTGGTCAGATCCATCATTCGCTCGAATAATGTAAGTATCATCGCCTTTTCCGCCCTCCAGCAGGTCATCCCCTTTACCGCCGGTTAACTGGTCATCGCCATTGCCGCCCATAAGCCTGTCTTGGCCACTGCCCCCAAAGAGATGATCCGTGCCGTTGTCGCCTGATAGCTTATCGTTTCCGGATCCACCATAAAGTTGATCCGACTCGTTGCCGCCAAACAGGTGGTCCGAACCGCTACCGCCATGCAGACGATCTTCTCCCTGATCACCAAAGAGTTCGTCATCGCCGGAATCGCCATAGATGAGATCGTTGTTCTGATCTCCGTGGATAAGATCATCACCGCCACCTCCGGATATAGTATCGTCACCACCATGACCACTGATGACATCAGCAGAGGCTAAGCCTTGGATATGATCATCGCCGTTGCTGGTCGCAAGCGTCTGCTGGGCAATGTCCGATAGATTCATCTGTTCACCGTTACTGAACTCAATCAATTTGATGGTGTCGAGTGATATAAGATCGCCATTAAAGAAGGATTTGACGGTAATTAGATCCCCCGGCTGCCCTGTTTCGATTAAGAGATCATCGTTGATCCGGCTGATATCAACTTGCTTTTTGCTAATAGTGGAATCAAACAACACCCTATCGATGGAGTCACGGTCGCGGTTGTTGATCACATCTTGACCGTGACCTCGGCTAAAGAGGTAGGTGTCTTTGCCTTTACCTCCTTGCAAAACGTCAGCCCCTTCACCACCTACTAACAGGTCACCTCCTTCACCTCCAGATAAGTGATCATCTCCACGGTTACCTATTAAATGGTCGTCACCACCGGCGCCCTCTAGGTATTCATTGGCATCGGCTCCCTGCAACCTATCATCCCCCTCAAGTCCATAGAGCCTATTGGAGTCGAGTGATTGGTAGAGGCTGTTAAGCTCAAAAATAGAGTGCTGTGTTGAAACCCCCTCCGCATTCACTAGTTCAATTGTTTCAATCAGATTGGGTGTGATAATACCTTTGTCATAGACCTGTTTGATGGTGATCTGATCTCCCGTCAATTGACCGTTTTGGTCTGAGAATTGGATCAGTAGATCCTCTCCAGAAGTTCCAATGCGTCGAAGAGTTAGCTGATCAGATTGCTCTATTCCAACGATGCGAATTGTGTCTCTGCCGGAATGTTCAATGTAGGTGTCTTGCCCATCCCCTTGAGTAAATAGGTAAAGATCATCCCCGGAACCACCGTAAACTGTGTCATTACCTTGATTGCCTTGAAGTGTATCCGCCAGATCGGAACCGAATAAATAATCGTCGCTGTTGCCGCCTTTCGTCGAAAAGTGAGTGATCACTTCTGATAGATTAAGAGCTTTGCCATCATAAAAACGTAGGGTTTCAATGGTGCCCTCCTGAAGGCTGCCATCAAAGTCAAATACGTTTTCTAACCGAATAGCAGCGCCACTTTTTGCGCCATCTTCATTCAGCAGATGAATATCGATGTGACTGATGCCTCGCTCAAACAGAAGGTTGCTGACTGAAATACCCTCGCCAAATAGAAGTACATCGTTTCCTTGGCTGTCATAGATTTGATCAGAGCCGTCTCCAATGCTGTAGTGGTAAATATCATTACCCACGCCGCCAAAGAGTTGGTCGTCGCCTAAACCACCGGTGATCAGATCATCATCATTTGAGCCTGTCAGTGTCTCAGAAGCATCTGTACCTGTGATCTGTGAATCAATAAGCCACGGGGCAAGAGCTGGGTTCTCTTTCAGATCATCCATTACATCGTCATAAGCCGGTGACAGGCTCGATAGCTGCTGCACTGTTTTGAAGAGTAGATTGGCTTGTGACAGGTCGTTTTGATCGATAAGGCTTTGCAGATGGGCCTCGAAATCCGCGGTATCTGGAGCGAACTGACCGGTGCTTGAATCAAATTTAACCCCAATCAAATCAAAAACCTCAGCATAGTGGGTTTGGGCGTTGAGCTGCCCTTCGACATAGTCGCTAAACGCTTTGAATTGTGCGATCAGAACCGGTGCCGCGCGGCCATGTGGGTTTGGGTCATGTTCGCCCCAGCACCAGGTACCGACATAGTCTTTAGCCGTTAACTCTTCTAACGCCTCAAGCTGTCGAGCATCCATGACGTGCCCATAAATGCGGCTTGGGTCGCGACTGTAGGGGTCGACGTCGGCTACCCCCGTCCACTGGTAGATGATCTCATTAACCAACGCAGATCGTGCAGCAGGGTCGGACTCTTGAATGAACTGGTCAACCATCGATTTGAGCTCTGTATTGTGTGCCATCACCTGTTGTAGGTTGGCCACATAACCCCAGCCTTTAATATCAGGGTAGTTGATTAGGTCATCAGCTGTTTGAGTGGAATCTTGATAGATGGATTGCGTTTCATCAGTTTGAAACCAGACATCGACCAGCTCATTGGAAGGGCTATCTACATCTGCAAACGAGCCCGTTTGAATGAAGTGGTTGCCTTGTTGTTGCTGTGAATCTTCAGAGTAGTCCAGGTTGATCGATGTGATTCCGAGCTCTTCTAGAGTTTTAAGCTCAAGTTCTTGCGTTTTTCCATCTAAATTGAGGTCTTGCCAGACTTTAAGCGCTTGGAAATCTCGATCGAACTCATCGATCACCTCATCGGAATTGGAGTCGTACTCTTTTAGAGCCTCAAACCCATTGGCGGCCTTGTCGCCGTTAGATAGCTGGGTGTTATTACCAAACAGCTCGGAGCCGTCATCGATTTTGCCATTATTATTCAGGTCGATGGCCAAAACCCCATCATCCGGTGATACCCATCCTGTTTTTTCGGCAAAACCATCGCCAGCGTGATCGAAATAGACGCCTTGATCAATGCCAATAGTTTCTATGCCGTCACCGTCCAGATCTAAAACGAGCGGTGAGGTGATCGATTCTGCGTTAGCGAAACTGGGTGCCTCAACATATTGATCGTTCGCTGAAAACTCCCAATCGTTCCAGGTGAGTTCCACATCAGGCTGATGCAAAATCATGTCAAAGATAGGATCAAGAGCCCCTTGTTCAGCTAAGTGCTCTCCTAAATCAGTAGCTAATGGGTAACTGGTTAAAATAGAACCCAAAAGACGCGTCTGTGGAGTAGGGATTGCATACAGTATTGAGCCAAGTGTAGATATATAGTCTGATAAATTTGCTGTTCCTTCTTTGTGTTTATCTAATGTATCCGCTATGGAAGATGCAAAAGTTAAGCTGGCGAAATGGTGTTGTATAACCTTAAGAAGGGTGGATTTGTTGTTGTCTGGAATTGTATCTATCGTTGCGCCGATAAGGGCTATACCAGCCGCAGCAGCTTGTAGCGGTGTACTGTCCTTGCTCTCAAAAATACCTATAGCATCATCAAAACTTTTAATTGATTTAGCTAGCTCAAAAACATCCAGTAGTTCCTCGCGAAGATTGCTCATAGTAAAAGTCCTTTTTTACTTTGTTTAGTTTTTTATAAATTGTGTACTACTAGAAATACCCAGGTAGCCACTAAGATTTGTAGTAAGAAGAAAAGAATTTTCCCTAAAGTATTGATTCCAATTACCTTCCACTTAGTTAAGTAGATAGATATCAGCATCACAAAAAGGGTCATAAAAAACACCTTTGTATTGTGCTCTGGAGGTACAAAAAACATAGATATAAGGGTTATGACAAACGTTAGCTTCCATATCACAACATCTTTAACCGTTATGTTTTCTGTATTCATACCATCACCTTCAAAACACGCACCATCAATACAGGTATCAACAGGCCAATGAAAAATGGATTGGCGAAATCCACCCATCGTCCTACTTTGATTTTTTTATATTTGATGTAGCTACACAATCCGACAGCAGATGCTGTTGCGGCAGCGTAGAGGTTGAAGTTATCGGGTCTTATGAATACTAATAAGATCAGAAAACCCATAATGATTGAGGTGGTCCATTTCAGAATGGATAACAATTTTTTCATCTATCGCTCCTCTATTGAGTCTGTTTTCATTCTTAGTAACGGTGAAAGTAGATATTCGATGATCCTCCTTTTGCCTGTTTTTAATTCCGCGCTGACGCTCATCCCGGGTTGCAGGGGGTGGGAATTGCCGTCGATTTCTAAGGTTTCTGAGAAGAGTTTAAGTTCTGCAGGAAAGAGTAAAACGCCTTGTTCATTTTGTTGTGCATCGGCGCCAAGGTGAACGATCTCAGCATCGATTACGCCGTATTTTGTGAACGAGAATGCATCCACTTTAATTTCGGCGCGTTGGCCTGTTTGTACAAAACCTACATCGCTGTTTTGCAACCAGGCTTCGACTCTTAATGATTGATTCAGTGGCACAAGATTCATTAGGGTCTCAGCGCTGGTAGCGATAGCGCCAACTGTAAATGCGTTGAGATCACTGACTATCCCGTCAATCGGTGCGCGAATGTTATGCTGCTCAATAAACCACTCTAATTGGGTGATATCGCCGTTAAGAACTCTGGCTGCCTCTTGCAGTCGAAGCAGCTCGTTCAACGTCTGCGCTTTGCTCTCTGCTTTAAATGCTTGGATCTGCTTTTGAATTGAAACGGCCTGGCTCAAGGTTGAAGCTACGTCCAGTTGTAAAGCCCTTAGGCTACCCTCCACTTCAATAAGCCGTTGGCGTTGGGTAAGAAGAGCACTCTTTGATGCAGCACCGTTGTTAACCAATGACTCAATCGCTTCTGTCTCTGCCTCTACAATTGAGTAGAGCTGTGACATTGAATCAAGTTGCGTTTTAGCCTGTGAATGACTCAATTCTGAGCTGCGCAGTTGCGCGTTTAACTGTTCAAGTTTCTTGTTATAGCTCTCTATCTGTTCTGAAAAGAGCGCCTGTTGAGGGTTAGAGGATGACAGCAGCTTGACGTTGCCTTTCTCTAAATACTCAGCAAAGAGCCGGGTTCGCTCTATCTCATGTTGCTTAAACTTCTGTTGCTCCAGTTTCTGCTGGAGTTGATTAAAAGGTTCTGTGGCATCCAGTTCAATTAGGGTTTCACCGGCATGAACCGCATCACCATTGGTGATGTTGATCGAATCGATTTTCCCTGTGATAGACGATTGAACTCGTTTTGTTTGTCCGGTTGGTATGACTTTTCCAGATGCCCTTGCCACAATGTCTACCTCACCAATAGACGCCCAGGTGAGGCCTGACATCATCAGCAGGGCGATTAAGTAGGCAGTTACCCTCGGCCATTTCTTGGGTGGTCGCTCTTGAATCAGTAGCGCACCAGGTAAAAAATCGTGCAGCTCTTTTGATGTCAGCCTCATGCGATGGCCTCCTTAAATTCTGATGGTTGATCGGCCGATTGAAGACGAATCATTTCGGCGTAGCGGCCGTTTAATGTCATCAGCTCTTGATGGGTGCCAGACTCAGCTAACTCGCCTTGATCAAGTACAAGAATTCGATCGCAGTGTCTTACTGTGTTGAGGCGGTGAGCGACGGTGATGACGGTGCGCCCTTTGCAGATCAAGTGCATCTGCTGACGGATTTTCTCTTCTGAAATGTAATCGAGCGCGCTCGTTGCTTCGTCAAAAATCAGAATTTTTGGATTGCTGATCAGGGCTCTCGCTATCGCGATTCGCTGGCGCTGCCCCCCTGAGAGGTTGCTGCCACGCTCACCCGCCAAGGTGTCATAAGCAGCTGGAAGCTCAGTGATAAACTCGTGCGCACCGGCCAGTTTGGCGGCTTTGACAATGGTTTCTAGCGATTCACCGGGTGTGCGTATCGCAATGTTGTCGCGCACACTTTTATTGAATAAAAAGCTCTCTTGTGGAACGACGCTGATATTGGATCTAAGCCAATCAGTGTTGACCTGTGCTAAATCAACACCATCAATGAGCACCTTTCCTAAGTTGGGTAGGTAAGTCCGTTGAATCAGCTTGGTCAGTGTGCTTTTGCCAGAGCCTGAAGCGCCGACAATACCGATCGATTCTCCGGCGTTGATCTCAAGGTTGATCCTATTCAGAACCGTGGGGCTATTCAGACTGTAGCGAAAACTGACGTGTTGAAAGGCAATGGAGCCTTGCAAGCTAGGGAGAGACGCTTGGCTTGTCTGAGCGTCAGACTCAGAGGGCGTATTGAGTATATCGCCGAGACGTTTCAAGGATATACCCGCTTGTTGGACGTCTTGCCAGAGTTGAACCAGTTTCAAAATGGGTGCACTGACTCGACCCGCGATCATATTAAATGCGATCAATTCACCGATGGTTAACTGATTGTCCATGACCAGAAGGGCACCAAACCAGATAATTAACACCGTGGTGAACTTGCTAATAAACTGAGCAATTTGAGTCGCGATATTACCGAGGTTTTTAGCTTTGAAGCCGATGCTGGTCGCTTGGGCAATCTGCTTTTCCCAGCGTTGCTGCATCTTTGGCTCAAGCGCCATTGATTTAACGGTATCGATGCCCGTGATCGATTCAACCAGAAACGCTTGGTTTTCGGCACTGCGTTTGAAACTCTCATTTAAGCGATGGCGCAAAGTGGGTGTGATGAGTATAGATAACAGCAAGTAGCACGGAAGTGACCCAAGAACGATCCACGTGAGCGTAGGGCTAAACATCCAAAGCACAGCGATGAAGAGCAGAAGAAAGCTAAGATCAATCATCAGGGTCAATGCACCCCCAGTGATGAACTCCCTTAGTGTGTCTAGCTCTTTGATTCTCGCCACGGTATGCCCTACTTGGCGTGAATCGAAATAGGCTGCAGGTAAGCGCATGACATGGTTAAAAAGCTTAGCGCCAAGCTCCACGTCAATTCTGCTGGTGGTATGAACCATCAGGTAGTTGCGAACGATGCCCATCACCAATTCAAACATCAGCAGTGCAGCAAATCCGATGGCCAGAATATCCAGCGTAGTGAAGCCTCTATGCACCAGCACTTTGTCCATAACGATTTGAAAGAAAAAGGGCGTGGCTAGGGCAAATAGCTGAAGGAATACAGAAATTATGATGACTTCGGTAAAAATCCCTTTGTGTTTAATCAGGGAAGGGATAAACCATTTCAGATCAAATCGGCGATCAGAACCTAGGGTTTCTCGCTCTTTAATGAAAATAATTCTGTTATCCCAGAGCTGATCAAACTCTGCCAAATTGAGTTTTCTGGGTGTGGTCTCGCCGGGCTTGATGACTAAGCAGAACCAATCCTGTCCATTTTGATTAACGCGAAGAAGGGTGAGGTATTGCCCATCGGACATAGGTGCTGCAACGGGCATAAATTCATTGTGTAAGTCACTGATTTTACAGTTTCTTATCCCTGCTTTTAGGTTAAGTGAGTTTAGCGCTCTTATGAAATCCGTTTCTGTCAGTGTGGATTTGGATGTTTGCCATTGATGGCGCAACTGCTCTGTATCACAAGCTTTATGTCTAAGCTTGGCTAATGTCGTAATGCTGTATATGGCTGATTCAAATGGATTCACAATAACTATCCCTCCGTGGACACCTCATTAAGGTTTAGCAGAGGATTTGAAAATGTGCGTAATTTTTTTGTTTTTTATTCCACTAGTTAGTCTTAGATTTGCGATGGCCATCATTTTTTAGAAAAAAACGACAAATTTTTTTAGTTTTTTAAAATCTACCTGAAAGTCAATATCCATAGGGGTTTGAGAGAGATGTTGCTCTGGGTTTTTGTTAAAAAATCGAACTTTTTTAAACTTTTTTTCATTTTTTATTACGCAAAAATTTAAATCTTGTTCTATACCTATATACATCCCCGACGGAATGGGGATAACGAGAGAGATCTCGAATCGGTTTTCCACCTAACCAATCCATCCAGCATAGTGGATTAGTTAGTGAGCTCCCCCTTCGCTCCTGAGAGCTGATTGAAATCGACATGTTGATCGATCAAGGATGATCCGATGCATGCAAATACCCAAAGGGATTTGGGTTTGGAGAGGGATCTTCGGCAATTGCCAAAATCTGATGCGCCGCGAAAAGAGGGAGTTTTTCAATGCGCATCAACCATAAATTTAACCGTGTTATGAGGGCGGTTAAGGGTGCCGCAGGATGGGCACAGCAGGGAGGGATCCCTGAACGATAGACTCTGACTCTGTAGTGTTCCCTAGCAGGCACTACAGTTTTACAGGAATGAGTCCCTTCGATTGAGTCTGTCGTTTAATGTCCAGTGATGTGATCGGCTAAGGATGGCAATGATGCATTACACGCAAACCTCAACGGAGTGAGGTTTGGAGAGGGATCTCAAGTTTCGACTAATATCCGATGCGTGGCGAGAAGAGGGAATTTTTCAAAGCGCACCCTATTTTTGATTTAGTTACCTAGGTAGCTAAAGGAGCCAAAGGAATGGCTCACATGGGAGTGATCCCAGTAAAGTGAACTGCAATGGATTGTTGTGAGCTTTACAAACACTTCAAAGGATTGAAGTGATGAGAGGGATCTCAGGCAAATGCCAAAAATCTTACGCGCCGCGAGAAGATGGAATTTCTCAAGGCGCGTTCTTTTTTGTTTATAATGCTTTTAAGATTAGTTTTTGAGACAAAGTCATGTATAACTGGTTCGTTATTCAATCAAAGCCTGGTCAACTGTTTAAAGCCCAATTTGAGCTTGAACAGCAAGGTTTTGAAACCTACCTGCCGCTGCTTAAAACTGAGCAAATCAAACAAGGAAAGCGAACTGAAATAGAGACACCGCTTTTTCCAGGTTATCTATTCATTTACCTCTCCAAAGAAGAGAGTAATTGGCGCCCTATTCGATCAACACGCCGAGTGGCTAAGCTGATTAGCTTTGGAAATGAACCGGCTATCGTGCCAACAGCTGCCGTCAATGCCATTCGAGCTCAGTTAAGGCACATCGATTCTGAAAAGCAGTTCACCAAAGACGATAAGGTTTCTATCAATGATGGGCCATTCAAAGACCTGCAAGCAGTGTTTTTAGAATACGACGGTGAACAAAGAGCGTTTGTCTTGCTCGAGTTATTGGGGCGTTGGCAGAAGATGTCCGTAGAGCTGTCAGTACTTAAATAAAATTCATCATTTCTAATTTCGCTTTTTGGAGGTTTGGATTTTCAAAAAGTAGTTAATTTGGATAATTCTGCCAAATCATTCGTGTTGACAATCGATATACGAGGTATTTATTCTTTGTGTATCGTTTGTACATACAAAGAGGTCTTGTTATGCGTGCTGCCGCTATAAATCTTCGTGCACTGCCTGAGCAGCGCGACTTGATTGATCATGCTGCCAATATGTTGGGTAAAAACCGGTCTGACTTTATGCTTGAAGCTGCTTGTGAGCGTGCACAGTCCGTTCTTCTGGACCAGGTTCATTTCTCCTTGGATGCGGAAAAATTTAAACAGTTTACAGATCTTCTGGATACACCTCCTAAACCCAATGCGGGCCTGAAGCGTTTGTTGGCTTTAGATCCCGTGTGGAACACAAGTGAAGCTTGATCTGCTTGCTCCCCAGCCGTTGGCATCCCATCACACCTATGCAGATTTTTGCTGTGTTGAGCGTATCCTTGATGACTGGTTAAAACGAAAAGCGTTGGTTAATCAGGCAAGTGGGGCCAGCCGTACATTTGTTGCTACTGAAAGTGATCAGCGTGTATGGGGTTATTATGCGATGGCCGCTGGCGCCGTATCACATCAACTAGCAACTGGTAACATAAGAAGAAATATGCCAGATCCAGTGCCAGTGTTGGTGCTAGGAAGGCTTGCCGTTGATCGTCGCGCTCAAGGTATCAAACTTGGCGGTTCGCTTCTTCAAGATGCATTTAATAGAGCTATTAATGTTGCTGAGAATACAGGTGTCCGTGCTTTGCTTGTGCATGCGTTGAGCGAATCTGCTAAACGCTTTTACGAGTATTATGGTTTTAAAGAGTCACCAGCCGATCCATTGGTGCTGATGCTGAGGCTAAATCAGGCTTCTTAATTTTTCGAGCGGGTCACTTCCCAAACCGGCGTACACTCCTCAATTTGAAGTTCGGCTGGGTTTACGTTATCGACCCAACTCTGCAGATACCTTAATGTCGTTGTCTCTTTTCGCCATCCGCCACGCAGCATAATCTTCTCTAACGGCACGCCTGCATTCAACATATCCAGAGCAGCGCCTACTCGAAACGAGTGGCCGCTTAAGTGTGGCAGATCTCTACGCCTAGCCCTATATTGCAGATCGACCAGAATAATATTAATGGATGCCGGGTTGAGTTTGTCACCCAAGGTTTTGTTGTCTTTGCGGATGGATCGCAGAATACGCCCCTCTGTAGCACCGATTCGACGCTTCCATTTATTTATCTTGGTTGCTAGTAGATCGCTTATAGGGATGAGTTTGCCATCGCCCAACTGATCGGTTTTAGAGCGTTTAAGGTTTAACGCAAAGTGACCGTTTGGAAGTGTCTTTAAGTCCTCGAAACAGAATGAACAGATCTCTGAGGAGCGGCGCATGGTCTCATAACCGATTCTAAGCAGAAGTTCATTGCGCCGACCGGCTAGAGAGGAGTCACATTTTTTTAAAAGTTGCTCTAAAAGATCGAGTGTCAGCGGGTGCGCCTGTTTCTGCTGCCTACCGATTTTTCGATGCATCTTTTTCAGAGCAATTTTAACTTCTGGTGTTTTGGTAGGACTACCAAAGCCAGAGAAAAAGCAGATGGATCCCAACGTGTCTATACGGCGTCGAATCGTTGCACTCTTCTGACGTTCGGACATATCGGCGATGTAGGCTGCTAGATCTGAAGCTTTAGGGGGTAGAGGATCTAAACCATTGGATATTGCCCAGTTAGCAAAGTGCTTAAAGTCACTGCGATACGCTTTGAGGGTGTTTTCAGCAAAGGCACCATCGAGTTGTGCCATCAAATCATCTAAAAATTGTTTTACGTCCATCACTTACCTCCCTGTATCGTGATGTTTTAAGTGTAGACGCAAAGTGTGGATACTGTTTTAAAAAGTTCATAGATAAAAATGTATCAAAAATTTATCAAAAACACTATATTGTAAAAAATATGAAACAAAAATGGTGTTTTAAGTGGACGCTGAAAATATTGGGATAGCAATAAAGCAAGAACGAAAACGCTTGAACGTAACCGCTGAAGCATTGTCAGGTGCTTCGGGTATTTCAAGAGTTACATTGCATCGAATTGAGAAAGGTGAGGGAGCATCAAGCTTGAATAGCTATCTCGCTGTAGTCGATGCGTTAAATCTTGAGCTAACGTTAGCCGAGAAAGTAAAAGAGGGGTCTCGCCAGCTCAATCCAGATGACTTTATCCCTGTCATCATTCGACTTAAAGACTATCCAGAACTTAAAAAGCTCTCTTGGCATATAACGGGTAGAGACTACCTAAAACCTTTCGAAGCACATGCCATTTACGAAAGGAACTCCCGTCACTTTGATGAAAATGAAATGGCAGAATCAGAAAAGTTATTGATGGCAAATTTAAATAGAGCGTTTTCATGAAGACTTGCGATTACAATTTTAAAAGACCCCACCATCAACTTATTGCTAAGGTGCTTGAGGCGATTAATACAGATCTCTTTGATATGAGTGAGTGCTTTTTTGGTGGAGGAACGGCAATCGCCCTTGCTTATGGGGAATACCGAGAATCTATTGATATAGATTTTGTGGTCTCTAGCAAGGAAGGTTATCGCGCATTGCGAGAGGTAGCGAAAGGACACCAAGTGGGATTGGGTCTGTTTAAAGAGCACCAAGAAGGGTTAGCTATAGATCGAATGCGTATGGATCAGTATGGAATACGTATGGTGGTGAGTATTAACGAAAGTGCATTGATTAAATTTGAAATAGTGAATGAGGGTAGAGTAGAGATTCAAAAGCCTGGTGTAGTCTCGAGGATATGTGGAGTATCCATATTGAGTAGGCTTGATATGGCGACTACAAAATTACTTGCTAATTCAGATCGTTGGGCGGATCGCGCGGTTTATTCTAGGGATATTATTGATTTATCGATGTTGGGACTATCAAAGAAAGAGCTTGGTCAGGCCATCTCCAAAGCTGAAACAGCCTATGGATCCTCAATTATGCAAGATTTGAAAAAGTCACTTACCTACCTAACTGAAACACCGAAACGACTCGATCAATGTATGGAGGCAATGAGTATCGATCTCCCTAGAGCTGTGCTATGGCAAAAATTGAAAAAGTTAGAGCGAGATTCCGCTAATTGTTTGTAACATCTTATAGGTAATTCGGTTCCTGAGTGCCTTATTAAAGTCTGCATATTAGATCGATATAACTAACAATGCTTTGTAAAGGTATTGCAACAATGTTAGTCTATGTTCATAGATTGAACTAACGTTTTAAATGTAACCGCACTGTGGCAAGCAGGGGCGGTAGCGTGCCTAAATGACCCAAAACAGCGATACCCTTGAATACGATTACCGGGTTCTTCAGTTAATAGAAGAGCGCCCAGATATTTCACAGCGCGAACTGGCTTCGCAGCTGGGGGTGAGTGTGGGTAAAACCAACTACGTATTGTCTGCACTAATAGAGCGTGGCCTGGTTAAAGCGGAAAACTTCAAGCGTTCAAATAACAAATCCGGTTACTTGTACCTTCTGACTCCCAAAGGCATTTCAGATAAAGGGGTTATTACTGCGCGATTCTTAAAACGGAAGGTGGAAGAGTACGAGCGTTTAAAGGCTGAAATAGCGGACATTCAATCAAGAATCGAAGAGTGAGTGTTGAGAACTAAAAATCAAAATTGGGTACGAGGTGTTGCTTTAGAGTGGTTTTTCCCTGGGCAAAACCATGAGATGCACATTCGACAAAACATCGCTTTCGCATCTATAATGACGCATATTAAGTGTTTATATGGTGTCTATTATGGATATAACTAAAGATATTCGACCGCTAACTGAATTTAAGCGAGATACGGCTAACTTTGTAAGTCATTTAAAAGATAGCGGTCGACCTTCCATCTTAACCGTGAATGGAAAGCCTGCCCTTGTGGTTATGGATGCAGATGCTTGGCAAGAAGCACAGGATCAACTTGAATACGCGCAAAGTGTGGCAGGAATTCGTAAAGGCCTATCTCAAGCCCTAGATGGTGACGGACTTGAGGCGAGTGACTTTTTTGCGACGTTAAAATGAAGCATTACGCTGTCGTTATTACGCCATTTGCTGGGGAAAACATTCTTGAGGCTTTCAGGTGGTATCAGCTTGAAAATCCTGTTTATGCCGCGAAATGGAAAAGTGGCCTTGAGGAAAAAATTCTAAGCCTGGAGATATTTCCTGAATCGCATCCTTTGGCGCCTGAAAACTCCGAGTTCGAAGAAGAAATCCGACAATTACTGTATGGAAAAGCAAGCCGTTGGAGAGTTCTTTTTACTGTTATAAATTCCAAGGTTTACGTTCTCCATGTGCGACATGGTCAAAGAGATTATTGGCGACCTAGTGTTAGATAGTTTTAACCGATTGGTTGAAAAGTTTTGTCGCTAAGCCCCTAATGAGTGCGCGATACGTGGCCCTTATCGCTATCTAAAGTAGATTGAAATAGAAGGATTTAGTTTTTCGATCAACCCTAAAATCACCCTAAGGTTACACTAAGGGTGTTGCAACTAGAAAAAGTTAAAATTTTATAAATCATCATTAATATCAATAGGTTATATTAAAAATGAGTGAGTATTCGATCTTTACCTCTGAATCGGTTTCAGAAGGGCATCCAGATAAGATTGCTGATCAAATTTCAGATGCAATTCTTGATGCAATAATTGCTGAAGATAAATACGCACGTGTTGCGTGTGAAACGATGGTTAAGACGGGTGTTGCTATTGTCTCTGGTGAGATTACCACGTCATCTTGGATCGATCTTGAAGATCTAGTACGTAACGTTATCAACGATATCGGCTACACCTCTTCTGACGTAGGTTACGACGGTAATACTTGTGGCGTGATCAACATCATCGGTAAACAATCTGTTGATATCGCTCAGGGTGTTGACCGTTCACGTCCTGAAGATCAAGGCGCAGGCGACCAGGGATTGATGTTCGGTTACGCATCAAACGAAACTGACGTGCTAATGCCTGCCCCAATCACCTTCGCGCACCGTCTTGTAGAGCGTCAGGCTGAAGCGCGCAAATCTGGCCTGCTTGGCTGGTTGCGTCCAGATGCTAAGTCTCAGGTTACTTGCCGTTACGAAAACGGTAAGCCAGTAGCTATAGATGCAGTTGTTCTATCAACTCAGCACAACCCTGAGATCTCTCAAAGCGACCTGCAAGAAGCCGTGCATGAACTCATAATCAAGCATGTATTGCCACCTGAACTACTTCACAAAGGTACTCAGTATCATATCAACCCGACTGGAAAGTTCGTCATAGGCGGCCCTGTAGGTGACTGTGGCCTAACGGGCCGTAAAATCATTGTAGATACATACGGTGGCATGGCTCGTCACGGTGGTGGTGCGTTCTCGGGTAAAGATCCATCAAAAGTGGACCGTTCTGCTGCATACGCTGGTCGTTACGTAGCTAAGAACATTGTTGCAGCGGGTCTTGCGGATCGTTGTGAGATTCAGGTCTCTTACGCAATCGGTGTGGCGGAACCTACTTCGGTATCAATCAACACCTTCGGTACGGGCAAGATCTCTGATGAGAAGATCATCCAGCTTGTTCGCGACAACTTCGATCTTCGCCCATACGCGATCACCAATATGCTAGACCTTCTGCACCCAATGTACCGCCAGACAGCGGCATACGGTCATTTCGGCCGCAACCCGTTTGAGATGACAGTCGATAACGACACCTTTACTGCCTTCCCATGGGAGCAAACAGACAAAGTAAGTCTTTTGAGATAGGACATACGTGGTTGCTAAATAAAAAAGTGAAGAAAGTACTTGTGGTTTTTGGTACCCGTCCTGAAGCTATCAAAATGGCTCCTCTTGTTCATGCGCTGGATGCAGATCAGCGATTCGAGTCGCGGGTGTGCGTAACCGCACAACACCGTGAAATGTTAGATCAAGTGCTCGGTTTGTTTGAAATTACCCCCGAGTACGATTTGAACTTGATGAAGCAAGGTCAAAGCCTAAGTGATATCACATCCGGTATTTTGAAGGGCTTAGAGACTGTTCTGAATGAGTTCAAGCCAGATATAGTCCTTGTTCATGGCGATACTGCAACGACCTTCGCGACAGCTCTGGCGGCCTACTACAAGCAGATACCCGTGGGCCATGTTGAAGCTGGTCTGCGCACTGGGAATATCTACTCGCCATGGCCGGAAGAAGGTAATAGAAAACTGACGGGCGTACTGACGCGTTACCATTTTGCGCCAACTGACACTTCGAAACAGAATTTGCTGAACGAGAACGTGCTACCCTCCGACATTTCGGTTACAGGCAATACGGTCATCGACGCGCTTCTGTGGGTAAAGGATAAATTAGACAACGATAGTCAGTTGCGTGAAGAGTTGGCTTCACTGTTTCCGATGCTAAATTCGTTCAAAAAGTTGATCCTCGTAACCGGCCATCGGCGAGAAAGTTTTGGCGGTGGGTTTGTTCGTATTTGCAAAGCTCTACGCAAAATCTCGAATGAGCACCCTAGCTGCCAGATAGTCTACCCGGTGCATCTCAATCCGAATGTGCAGGAGCCAGTGAATCGCCTTCTTGCGGATTGCAGTAACGTTCATCTGATACCCCCGCAAGACTATTTGCCATTTGTTTATCTTATGACGCAGTCCTACATGATATTGACGGACTCCGGTGGAATACAGGAGGAGGCTCCCTCGCTGGGTAAGCCGGTTCTTGTCATGCGCGACACAACTGAGCGCCCCGAGGCTTTGGATGCCGGCACGGTAAAACTGGTCGGTACTGATGTAGAACTTATCGTGAGTGAAGTTAGAAACCTGTTGTTGAGCGAAAGCGCATACGCAACCATGTCTCGCGCCCACAACCCTTATGGTGACGGCCAGGCTTGTAAGCGTATCTTAGATTTTATGACTATGTAGGGAAGGTAAATGAACTTTGAAACGATCTCCGTTATTGGTCTAGGCTATATTGGTCTGCCAACAGCGGCTATGTTTGCCTCGAGAAAGAAAAAGGTAATTGGTGTAGACGTCAACCAGAGAGCAGTCGATACGATTAACCGCGGCGAAATTCACATTGTTGAGCCAGAATTAGACATCATTGTTCGCTCTGTTGTTAAAGATGGGTATCTAAAGGCAGTTACAGTTCCGGAGCCAGCTGATGCATTTCTTATTGCTGTTCCTACACCCTTCAAATTGAATTGCTCAGAAATCCCAGAACCGGATCTTGGGTACATAGAGAAAGCATCGAAGGCGATAGCTCCGGTTCTAAAAAAAGGCGACTTGGTGATTCTTGAATCCACGTCACCGGTCGGTGCCACTGAGCAACTGGCTGTGTGGTTAGCTACTGCTCGCCCTGATTTGAGTTTTCCGCAACAGATTGGCGAAAGTGCAGATATTTCAGTCGCACACTGTCCTGAAAGAGTACTTCCAGGACACGTTGTTCGTGAATTAGTTCAGAATGATCGTGTGATTGGAGGTATGTCTAATAGATGCTCCGATCGAGCGATTGAACTCTACAAAACTTTTGTTGAAGGTGTGTGTGTAAAAACGAATGCTCGCACGGCTGAGATGGCTAAGCTTACAGAGAACTCATGCAGAGACGTTCAGATTGCCTTCGCTAACGAGTTATCGCTAATTTGTGATGAGCTGCAAATAGATGTGTGGGAGCTTATCTCACTTGCCAACAGGCATCCGCGTATCAATATCCTGCAGCCTGGCCCGGGTGTCGGTGGCCACTGTATTGCTGTAGATCCCTGGTTTATAGTGAGTAAAACTCCTGAGCTCTCAAAGTTAATTCACACTGCTAGAACCGTAAACGATTCAAAGCCGAACTGGGTAGTAAATAAGGTAAAAGACGCTATCTTTAATATTCTTCAAAAAAACCCTAACAAAACTTCTAAAGAGATTACCATAGCCTGCTTTGGGTTAGCTTTTAAGGCCGATATTGATGATTTGCGGGAAAGTCCCGCTATGAGTATAGCTTCAAGCATCGCAAAACTGCATCACGGAAAAGTGCTAGCAGTGGAGCCAAATATCAAAGTGTTACCTGTTTCTAAAAAATTAGAACTGGTACCGATCGAAAAAGGGCTGGATGAGGCTGATATCGTAGTGCTGCTCGTTGATCATAAAGAGTTCAAAAATGTGTCACCACGCGGAAGCTCAATTGTTATAGACACTAAAGGGATATGGTCGAAATGAGAATTCTTGTAACGGGTGGCGCCGGCTTTATAGGTTCGGCCGTTGTGCGTCATCTGATAAACGATACTGATCATCAGGTTTTAAACCTCGATAAGCTTACCTACGCGGGCAATATAGAGTCATTAGCACCGGTCTCTTATTCTGAGCGTTACCAATTCAGCCACACAGATATCTGTGATCGGGCAGCCCTAGATGCTGTTTTTTCAGAGTTTCAGCCCGATATCATTATGCACCTCGCCGCTGAGAGCCACGTAGATCGTTCGATTGAGGGACCGGCTGACTTTATCGAGACCAATATCGTCGGCACCTACCAGTTGCTGGAAGCTGCTCGTGCATACTGGTCGCAGCTTTCAACTGACAAAAAAGTGAGATTCCGTTTCCATCATATCTCAACCGATGAGGTGTATGGCGATCTTGAAGGGACTGACGATCTGTTTAGCGAGACCACGCCTTACGCGCCAAGTTCTCCATATTCTGCCTCCAAAGCTAGCTCAGACCATTTGGTCCGTGCGTGGCACCGTACCTTTGGGCTCCCAGTAGTGCTCACCAACTGTTCCAACAATTATGGTCCGTATCACTTCCCAGAGAAGCTGATTCCGCACATGATTCTTAACGCTCTGGCGGGCAAGGATCTGCCTGTCTATGGCAATGGTAATCAGATCCGCGATTGGCTGTTCGTCGAAGACCATGCGCGTGCACTAGTCTTGGTTGCAACTACTGCTGCGGTAGGTGAGACTTACAACATCGGTGGTCATAACGAGAAACAGAACATTGAAGTTGTGTACACCCTTTGCGAGTTGCTGGAAGAGCTTCACCACGAGAAACCAGCGGGTATTGCGAACTACAAAGATCTCATCACCTTCGTCAAAGATCGTCCAGGACATGATTTGCGTTACGCCATTGATGCAAGCAAGATTGAGCGTGAACTTGGCTGGAAGCCACAGGAGACTTTCGAGTCCGGTCTAAGGAAAACTGTGCTTTGGTTCCTCGAGAACCGTGGCTGGTGGCAACGAGTCTTGGATGGAAATTACCGTTTAACACGTATCGGTGAAAATACAGATGCGGCTCAAGTCCATTTAAGGAAGTATTAAATGAAAGGAATTATCCTCGCCGGTGGTACCGGAACGCGTTTGTATCCGATTACGAAAGGTGTTTCCAAGCAGCTTATACCCATCTATGACAAGCCAATGATCTACTACCCACTTTCGGTGCTAATGCTGGCTGGTATCAGTGAAATTTTGATCATTTCCACCCCTGAAGACTTACCTAACTTTTCAAAGCTATTAGGCAATGGCAGCAATTTCGGCATTCAGCTCAGTTACTCTGCACAGCCTAGCCCGGATGGCCTGGCGCAGGCCTTCATTATAGGTGAGGAATTTATTGGGTCTGATAGTGTTTGTCTGGTGCTGGGAGATAATATTTTCTACGGCCAGGGCTTCTCGCCCAAACTGAAAAAGGCCGCTGCCCTCACCTCTGGTGCAACCGTGTTCGGCTATCAAGTAAAAGATCCAGAACGCTTCGGTGTGGTTGCCTTTGACGAGAACAATAAAGCTATCTCCATTGAAGAAAAGCCCGACCAGCCCAAGTCCAACTACGCCGTGACCGGACTCTACTTCTACGACAACGAGGTGGTGGAGATCGCTAAGCAAGTGAAACCCTCGCACCGTGGCGAGCTGGAAATTACAAGTGTGAACCAAGCTTACCTCGAGCGCGGTGATCTTAACGTAGAACTGCTAGGGCGTGGTTTCGCATGGCTGGATACTGGCACCCATGAAAGCCTACTCGAAGCGAGTAGCTTCGTGCAGACTATTGAGCATCGCCAAGGTTTGAAAGTGGCTGCTCTGGAGGAGATAGCATACAACAACGGCTGGCTTAGTAAAGAAGCGCTGAAAGAACAGGGGCAGGCATTAAGCAAAAATGGTTATGGTCAATATCTACTTAGGCTGGCGGGCGAGCAGGTATGAGTATTACCGAACATCGTATATTGGGTGACCACCGTGGAAAGTTGGTTGCCATTGAAGGCCAGAAAGATGTTCCATTTGACGTGAAACGGGTTTTTTACATCTATGGAACCCAGCCAGATATACCACGTGGTAAGCATTCCCATCATCGAACTCAACAATATCTAATTGCAGTGAATGGATCCTGTAAAGTCACGCTGGATGACGGCAAACAGAAAATTACGTATGAGTTGAATCGGCCCAATATCGGTTTACTGCAAGACGCTTTGGTTTGGGGAACTATGCACGACTTAACAGCTGATTGTGTGTTGCTTGTCCTAGCCAGCGAGCACTATGACGAAGCAGACTACATACTTGATTACGAAGACTTTAAACATGAATTAGCAAAAATATAAGTAATTAAATTTAAATATCGAAAGGAATGCTATGAAGGGCACTTGGTACTTAAATGAACAATTAGATTTTGACCGTAGGCTTATTGAATATCGTTATCGATCAATTAAAAACTGGTTCAAAGGCGGTAATTTACTTGAATTGGGTCCTGCTGAGGGAGTCATGACTAGATTACTGGTAAAAGATTTCAAAAGTGTCGTGGCTGTGGATGGATCACAGGACTTAATAAATGAAATTCCTGAAATCCCGAACCTAAAAAAAATATGTTCATATTTTGAAAATTACGAGCCAAATGAAAAGTTTGACACAATTATAATGGAGCATATTCTCGAACATGTTGATGACCCTGTAGCGCTGCTGAAAAGGGCAAAAAAATGGCTGTCGCCGGAAGGAGTTATCATAGCTGGAGTTCCAAATGGTGACTCCATTCATCGCTTAGCTGCAGTAGAAATGGGATTGCTTGAATCTAAAACTCAGCTAAACGATCGGGATCATAAGCTAGGTCATCAGCGTGTATATACGATGGAATCATTTGTTTATGATATTGTGTCAGCTGGTATGGACGTTAAATATAAGGGAGGGGTATTTTTTAAGCCATTATCAAATGGACAAATTGAGAAAAATTGGACGGATGAAATGATGGATGCATTCTACAGCTTAGGTAAGCAATTCCCAGATCATTGTGCTGAAATATTTATAGTTTGCCAAAATGTGATTGAGACAGCATGAATAAAATTATAATAGCGGGTGCAGGAGGGGCTCCGTCAGAGGGCGTCATCTATTCATTATTAAAAAATCCAAATAATTATATAATTGGAATTGGTTCAGAGCCAACAGACCTTATCCTTTCTCGGTCACATAAGAAGTACTACGTTCCATATGCAAATACTCCCGGATATAACGAAAGATTGTTAGAAATATTAAGGAAAGAAAAGCCAGATCTTGTGCATTTTCAAAACGATCTAGAGATTTTTCACGCATCCTTGATTAGAGAAGATATAGAGGCGACTGGGACTAAGATATTTATGCCAGAGCACTCAGTAATTGATACGTGTGTGCACAAAGACAAGTCTTACCAAGCTTTTAGAAATGCGGGTGTTACTGTACCAGTTAACGTCACTATAGATACTGAAGATGACCTTAAAAGAGCATTTAAAGATTTAGGCGATTCTCAAGGGAGGATCTGGTTAAGGAATAGTGGTATTGGAGGTGGCGGTAAAGGTGCGCTACCAACCGGCGACTACAGTTTAGCAAAAGCATGGATAGATCATTACAAAGGTTGGGGTGATTTTATTGCAGCAGAAATGTTAACAGCCAGGACAGTAACATGGCTTTCTATATGGCATCACGGAGAATTAGTTGTTGCGCAGACCCGGGCAAGGGAAGGGTGGACGCACGGCAATAGAGCTATTTCGGGCGTCACTGGTGTTACAAAGGTGGGTATAACCGTTTCTAACGAACAGGTAAGTAAGGTTGCAATCAATTCTGTTAAAGCAGTGAGCGCAAAGCCTCATGGCATTTTTGGGGTAGATATGGCTTACGATGTAAACGGAATTCCTAATCCAACGGAAATTAATATTTCTCGATTTTTTACGACAGTAAGATTCTTTACAGAAGCAGGAGTTAACTTCCCTGAAATATTTAAAAATTTAGCTTTGGGTAAGAGTGCGGGTATTAAAATAGGCACTGTAAACCCTTTACAAAATGGATTGATGTGGGTGAGAGGTATGGACACTGAACCGAGGCTCTTAATAAATGAGAGAATAGACCAAGAGGTCAGTTTTGAATGAAGGTCTTACTGACAGGTGCATCGGGTTTTATAGGGACTCATCTTCTGATGTATCTTCTTAAAAAATTGGGTCATGATTCAGTTGTGGCTTTAACCTCGAATAAAATTCCCAGTATAAACAGTATTACTTATGATAATGAAATAAACTTTGGGCTAGATAAAGGTCGGTTCGATGATATCACTCATATCATTCATGCTGGTGCTTTTATACCAAAAGATGCAAGCCAAGCAAACGATATAGAAAAATGTTTTGGCAATATAGGTTTCACAACCGAACTTCTTTCCTATGATTTTATAAATTTAGAGAAAGTTATAAATTTAAGTACCATAGATATTTATGCTGTTACAACTAAGTCTTTATCTGAGCAATCTAAAATTGATCCAGTAAGTTTATATGGGTCTTCTAAACTATATTGTGAATCAATGATAAAATCCTTTTCTAGGCAGAGAGATTTAGATTTTTTGAATCTACGTATTGGTCACGTTTATGGGCCAGGTGAAGAGAAATATAAAAAGGTTCTGCCTAATGCTATTCAAAATTTATTAGAAAATAAGCCGCTAGAGCTTTGGGGTGACGGTTGCGAGCTACGTAGTTATATTTTTATTCAAGATGTAGTTCAAGCGGTAGCCAACTCCCTAAATTCATGCGTTAGGAATATAGATATAAATATTGTTTCTGGCGTTGCTGTTTCAATAAAAGATATCTTAGAAAAAGCGATTGAAATAAGCGGAAAAAAAGTAAAAATCAACCGAAGGAATTCGAGTCATCAAAAGCGAGATTTAGTATTTGATAACGGCTTATTGCTATCTACTCTTCTAGATAAAGAAACTGAATTGATTAAAGGTCTCAAGATTGAATATCAATATATGAAAGAAAAATATGAATCTAGTATTTGATCTTGACGGTACTCTGATTTGTTCAAAGAGAAGACTTTATGAGCTTTTCTGTGATCTTAGTAGAATAAAAAACATATCCTACTCCGACTATTGGGCCTTAAAGTTTAGCGGAAAAAGCAATCAATATATCCTAAAAGAACAATTTGGTTTTGCTGAGCCGATTGTACAAAAATTTGTATACGAGTGGATGAATTTGATTGAAAGTGATCACTACTTAAGTATGGATACTTTGATAAGTGGTGTTTCAGGTTTTTTGGAGAAAAGCAGTAAGGAACACTCTCTATTTATATGTACCGCAAGGCAATCGAAATATCAAGTTAAAAAGCAGTTAGCTCAGTTGTCAGTTTTAAGCTTTTTTCAAGATGTCTTGGTAACCGAACAAAAACATACCAAAGCCGAACTGCTTCAAAAAAGTAATATATTATTTAGTGAGGATGACTGGATGTTCGGTGATACTGGACATGATGTTATAGCGGGTAAAAGAATAGGTATCAAGACCTGCGCTGTTCTTAGTGGTTTCATGTCAGAGGAACGTTTAAAAGAGTATAGTCCCGACTTGATTTTATATGATATTACTAAAACTAACTTTTTGTAATTTAATAATAGTTGACAATGATTAAATTTTTAGATTTGAGAGAAATAAATTCAAAGTACCGTGATGAGATAGTGCAGGCTTGTACCCGTGTAATCGATTCCGGTTGGTACATTCAAGGAGCAGAGCTCAAGAGGTTTGAGTCAGGGTTTTCGGCCTACTGCGGTACTCGGCACTGTATCGGTGTTGCAAACGGCCTGGACGCATTGACACTCACATTACGGGCCTGGAAAGAACTCGGCAAATTGAAGGAAGGTGATGAGGTCATTGTTCCAGCCAATACCTACATTGCCAGCGTACTTGCCATCACCGAAAATCGACTGAAGCCGGTTTTAGTTGAACCAGACGAGTGGACCTACAACCTTTGCCCGACTAAAACAGCGGCTGCCATTACCTCTAACACCAAAGCTATTCTTGCTGTTCACTTATATGGCCAGTTAGCACCAATGCCTGAGCTAATGGCATTAGCTGAAGCGCATGGTTTGTTGGTGTTAGAAGATTCTGCTCAGGCGCATGGTGCGGCGATCAACGGTACAAAAGCTGGCAGTTGGGGTCACGCATCGGGTTTTAGTTTCTACCCTGGCAAAAACCTCGGTGCGCTGGGCGACGCAGGTGCCGTTACGACGAATAATGATGAATTAGCAACCACTATCCGCGCCTTAGCAAATTACGGTAGCCACAAAAAATACGAAAACCTTTATCAGGGTGTTAATAGTCGCCTAGATGAAATACAGGCCTCAATGTTAAATGTAAAGCTTAAATATCTCGATGATGAAACAATAATACGTAAATCAATAGCTGCAAGATATACATCAGAAATAAATAATAAAAATTTGATTCTACCAGTAGATAAAAAAGCGATTATAAATTATTCAAGCAGGCATGTCTTTCATTTATATGTAATACGAACTGAGAACAGATATGCATTTCAAGAATACTTAACATCGCGGGGTATCCAGACTGTAATACATTATCCAGTTCCCCCTCATAAACAAATTGCATACGAAGATTTTAATGAATTGAAATATCCGATAACTGAAAAGATACACGATCAGGTACTTAGCCTACCGATTGGACCAGCCCTGAAGGAATATGAAGTAGAAAAAATAATAGAAGTATGTAATAATTTTTAGAAGAGACAATTTTGATATCAAGTGACAAAATAAAAGACTATTATAATATCTTAGCATATCCGTCAATAATATTCGTAATAAAATCCCTGGCTGCGTTGCTGACCCTTAAAATAGTAGCCCAATATTTAGGGGCCGCCGGTATTCTCTTATATGGCGTGTACATATATATATCCCAAATTGTAAATGGGCTTTCAGTTTTAGGCCTACAAAACTTTACTGTGCACGAAGTAGCATTACAGAATAAAGACAATATAGAGCGTCATATTTCACAAGCTTACACGATTATGTTGTTTTTCTTCTTGATCATATGTATTGGGATTTCAATTTCAGATGTGTTCCTTGAAATGTCATCACTTGAGAATGAGGGTTTAGTCACGCTATATTGGTGTGCAGCAATGTCATTAACATATGCGCTTGCGATGGTTTTAAATTCACTTGTTACCGGTCTAGGTCATTCTAAAACAGTCTATAGAATGAGCTTGGTAAACAGCTTGTCAATATTAGTTTCGGTGTCGTTTGGAGCAATTATGTATGGAAAGGATGGCGCCATGATCGGCTTTAGCTTCTCAAGTGCTATGTATCTAGTTGTTAATTATCTTCAATTGGGAGTAGATGAGAGAAGATACTTATTGCAACTGCCGAGGCTGCCAACTTTGAGTTGGATGTTAAATTACAAGAATTATGTGCTAATTGGACTATTTTCAATAACACTTTTGCCGTTGTTTAATATCTACATAAGATTATATGTTTCAGACAATTTCGGGGTGGAATATGCCGGTTATCAAGAGGCAATGGTTCGCATATCTGTTTTATATACCGCGATAGCTGCCTCCATATTAAGTGTGTATTTCATGCCAAGATTTTCTAGAGTTCGAACTAAGGAAAATTTCTTAAATGAGATGATTTATTCAATATCATTTATGGGTTTATGTTTTCTAATTGGTGGCACCATTCTGTATTCGCTAAAATACTTTTTTGTCAAACTGATATTAGGTGAGTCCTTTCAATTTATAGAAAGCATAATTGGTTATTACATTATTGGTGATTTTTTTCGCTCAATAGGTCTGTGTATTACTTATTATATATTGGTGAAGGGAAAGTGGAAAATATATATTGTCTCTGAATTTGCGGCCTTAGTAGTTTTTGGAATACTATATTTAAATTTTGTTAGCTGGGACGTTGTTTTGGCCCTCGGTCTTCCCTATGTTTTCGGGTCGCTTTTTTATATGGTAGTGATGTTGTGCATAGCGGCGTTATTCTATGGCAGGGATATGTTTACATGATTCCCTCTTTGTTGTTTGTTGTTTGTTTGATGCAGCGCCCGATTTATTTTATTTTATTCCCGGATTCGGCTGTTGAACTCGGTATGTTCTACGCACTGTCTTTCATTTTATTCGTATGTGCTTTTGCCTACTTACTATTTCGGGATACAGCTGGATCTAAATCAATTTTGTTTGGATTTCTATTGTCAGCCTCTTATTTTTATGCGTTGATAATCTACATGTATCATGGTGGTTCTAATGTTATCTATGAGTTGTTTAAGTTTATTTTGATAGGCATGCCCGGTGTACTTCTAGCCATTATCTGGCGCGATAAATACGAAAGTATTTATTACATATCGCCACTTATCATGTTGACGTCTTTTTTTATAATAATAATATTCTTCCTGCAAAGTAAGGAATCGTTAACTACAGTAGGGGCAGGAAATTATCAAGAATCGGGTTATTTTATTCTTTTGATCATTATTTTAAATTACTACTTATTTTTAAATGCCGAAAGGTGCGGATATTTACATGCTACATTATCCTTGCTATTGATACTACCTCTTCTTGGGACAGGCGCGCGAGGCCCGCTGTTTGTATTGTCAATTTTTATATTGCTCTACTTGCCGATAAGGTTGATTCTGCTTGTGGCTAGTATTGTTTCTTTTTTAATTTATATAAGTCTTGATTCCTACGGTATAATGAGAATTTTAAGTATTTTTATAAGATTCTTTGAGAATTACAATCTCGATTTGTTGTTGAATGGTCGAATTTCAGTTAACTCTATCCTATTTGGTTGGTTGGATTCATTTCCTCTTATGGGATTGGGTATTGGTAATTTGGAAAATTTTGGTGCTGTTCCCCACGGCCTTTTTCAACAACTTATAATTAATTTTGGATATATATTTGGACTGTTTTTTTCCTTATTAGTCCTTTATGCATTCTACACTTCAGTAAGATCTAAAATGCGACTTACTTCTGTTCTTTATATATATTCTTTTTGCATGTTGATATTTTCAGGCTTAATATGGACTGAGTCTATCTTCTTGTTTTCGTTCATAACTCAACTGGTTCGGAAATCTTAGTTAATGATTCCAGAGAAAACAAATGTCATTTTTCTTTCTTATGCTTTTGCGCCTCATTGGCGGCACGGTGGTCCGCCGCGGATAATGAAGACTTATTTTGATCACATTAGTAGTTTGGATTCTATGGGAATTTATGTTTTGGCTTCGTATGAGAAACAAGACGAAAAATTTCTACCGAACAAAAATGTTTTTTATTTCCGCAATTCGGGCATACTTTCGAGCTTTTATTATGGTATCTCATTATTCCGGTCTTTCCGAAAAATATATAAGGTCTATACAGCTTCAAAATATTTAGTAATTCATCTGTCGCAGTCTCGTTCTATATTTAATTTGCTAGCATTGTTTTTTTCGTTTTTCCCCGGGGTAAGGCTGGTCTTTAGTCCCTTTGGATCACTCCCAAATCAGGATCGGCTTTTAAATAAAATCTATGACTTTTTCGTTACGAAGCCCTTTGTACGGCGTTGTAATCTAGGTTTTGGTCAAACTAATCATGAGCTAGAACTCTTGAAGTCTTACGGATGTAAAGATGTTTCTTTGGGGCTACTCACAACACAAGGTTCAAGTTTCAATCGCTTTCTCGGTGGAAGGAATGTGGAGGGGTGTACTAGGTTCCTTTATTTAGGTCGACTCCACAGAAGCAAAGGTGTTCCTGAGTTGGTCAAGTGTTTTGGGGAAATATCAAAAACAAGAAAAGACTGGTTCCTTACGATTGTAGGCGATGGCGATGACAAAGCTTTAATTCTTTCTTTAATTCAAAAGTATCAAATTGAAGAGTTAATTTGCGTAATTGATCCTATTTATGACGAGTCTCGCTATGGTTTATATGCTAATAATGATTTTTATATTATAAACTCTAACATTTATGAAGAGACTTCATTAGCCTCAGTAGAGGCAATTTCAGTTGGCTTGCCTGCGATAGTTAATGAAAAGGTCGATCTTCCGTTTCTAGAAGAGTATAAGGCAGGTTTTGTTTCAAGGTCTAGCTTTGATTTGAAGCATATCATTAATAAGTCATGTGATTTGTCTGATATCGAAATCGTCGATATGAGGGCTTCCGCTGCGCGCTTGTTTGATGAGAAATACTGCTGTAATGCCGTCGTAGCAAAACTCGTTGGTGACTATGAGAGGGTATTAAATGCGGATATTATATAATTTTTTTATTCGAAGTATTTTTTACATCTATCTTTTTATTCCATATTTTAATATTGAAAGAAGGCTTCTGAGTTTAAGCTCCTACCGATCGAAAGTAATTTCTGATAATAGATTTAGTGCTACTAGATTCGAAGTATCTGGTGAGCCCCCTCGAGATGTCTTTATAACTGATTTTTTAAATGAGTATGAGGGTAAAGAAAGGAGAGTAACTATTTATGATTTTGGCGGGGGAGTCGGAAAGGGGTATTTAAGATTTCGTAAATATTTTCCTAGCTCTTATCAGTTGAATTATACTGTATTTGAAACTAAGAATATGGTTGACTCTTCAGCTTCAGCGGATACTTCGTTTATTTGTTCAGGTGATTCAATCAATTGGTGCTGTTTTGATGTGAGGTTCAAACCAGTTACACGTAGTTCGGATCTTGTTATTCTGTTCTCTGACAGTTGTTTTCAGTACTTAGAAAACGCAGTTGACCTGTTAGAACAGTTAATGGCGGATATTGATCCTGATATTGTCGTAATTGATAGAGTTCCCCTTGCTGTTTCTACGAAACGGTCATGTGTTCAGTTAAGTTTACTGTCGGCTCATGTTGATTGTGGTATTTTAGAACTTGGCTTTTTTGACAAATTTATGATAACCCCTATTTTCTTTCATGAATGTGATGAGTTTCTTGTACCATTTTCTTCACGGAGCATGTTGTTGCTAGAATCGACAGCTCAAAAATCACGAACTTTTCGGCGTTTTGGGGGTGATCTGTTTCTTGCAAGATATGTTTTTAAGCGGAGCGGGTTTTGAGAATTCTTGTTTGTTACCCTGTCAGGCATACTGGTGGTGCACAGAATTTGATCGCACGCGTATCTACTCAGCTTGCCCGAAGTTTTCCGGTTCAGCTAATTGTTTGCGATTTTGTTGATGGCTATGTCAAATCAGTTCTCGAAGAAAATTCAATTGAGTTCGATTTCTTTGAATATGACGAATTATCTCAATTAAGAATTGATGGTGACTGTGTTTTTCTTACACCTCTAAGTGAACTGTCTAACTTTAATTATGATTTTTTGCCTTCAAGTATAAAGATATTGACTTGGGCGATACACCCGAGTGGTTTTCTATCCTTTTTTAGGTACAGGTCAGTATATACAAAGTTCCCCGTTAGATTTTCCGGTGGTATCGCAAGAGTTTTAGAATTTTTTCGTTTTCGGCAATTGCGCGAGATGATAGGTTCGCTGACCATTAACGGTGGTCTTATTTCCATGGACGCCGCTAATTCATCCTCGATGTCATCTTTTTTTACATGTGATTTTGCCATGCCGATCATCCCAATAGGGATTGAGTTGAACCAGCCTTGTAGTGGTGAAAACTTCTCTAGATGTGGCCCGATTGAATTTGTTTGGTTAGGACGGATTGATAAAGACAAATATCGTTCGATCTTGCATGTAGGCAATACATTGTCGTTTTTAGCGGACCATTTTGGTCGTGATTTAGTATTGCACGTTATTGGTGAAGGTGACAGTTTGTCGCGGCTTAAAAAACAAAGCTTTGAAGGTGTTGAAATGCGTTATCCCGGTACACTTTCTGGTGCAGCACTGGATGATTATTTAAAAACTGGATTATATGTTGGTTTCGCTATGGGAACTTCCGTCTTGGAGTTAGTCAAATTAAACGTGTTGACGTTTACTATTGATTTAATTCGGTTTAGAGGCGTTTTCCCTTTTACAAATATTTATTTGTTTTCGTCTTGTGCAGATGCGTATTTAGGAGACGTTTCTTACATGCCAAAAAAGACTATTTCGTTAGATCAGTTCAAGCAATGCCTGAGCAGCTATGACGCTACATGTTTAGATCAAAGCAATTTTTTACATGGTACCTTTGATGTAACGTCAATCTCTAGTGATATTTATGATCGCTGTCTTACCACAAAGGTTACTTGGGCTATGCTGCGTACTATTCTATGAAAGTTTTTTTTATTCAAAATAAATGCGCGATATATAATGCTAGGCTTTTCGAGCGTCTTGCAAGCGAATACAAATTTACCATTCTGTCCAATACCTTTGACCGGGACACTGATAGGTTCTTATTTTCGAAAATTTCTACATCAAGATCTTTTATGGGATATTTCAAAATTTTGAGCTTTCTTCAGAAATCAAAGCCAGATGTTGTTGTCTTTGACGGTAACAGCTCTTTTCCTTTTAGTATATGTCTTGTTCTTTCTCGTATTTTTATTGGTTTTCGTTTGGTTTTATGGTCGCTGGGTTCCGTACCGCACCGAAAGAGGACAGCGAGAAGTCAATTCGGGGACGCGTTAAATTACTTTTATGCCAGTAATTCAGAGTATGTCGCTTGTTATAGTAGCCATGCAGAGTCTTATTTTCGAAGTCTTGGTATTTCGCAGAAAAAAATTCGTCGTGCTCAAAACGCAATCGATACGGACTCATTAAAGTCATATTCAAGTTTTGATTCTGTACCTTGTATTCTTTCAAGGGAAAAACATTTGATTTATGTCGGGCAACTAGCTGAGGCCAAAAATGTTGGCATGTTAATTCACGCATTTTATTTGTCCGGGCTTTTCAGGTATGGCTATGTATTAAAGATTATTGGAACTGGCCCACAGGCTGGAAGTCTTCATGATGTTGTTGAGGGCTATGGCGATGTTTTCTCCGGCAGCGTTTGTTTTACGGGCGATCTACGTGGTCAAAATTTATCAACTGCGCTATTAAATTCGAGATTGTGCATACTTCCAGGGCGCGGTGGTTTGGCAATTAACACTGCGATGCACCATGGTCTACCGGTGGTATCCGGTCCCGCAGATGGTACTGAGCTAGACCTTGTAATTGATTATAAAACCGGTTTGTATCTGACTGATGCTTCTGCTGAATTTCTCGCCCAAAAGCTCCAGCACGTTATAGGAGATGACGCGTTGCTTCGGCAGTTGTCTTTTGGTGCTCATCAACTGAGTTGGAGTATCGCCACTGTTGATCAACAGTTCCTATCTTTCGTGTCAATTTTTGAGGAAATCCAATGAAAGGTTCTTTGCTGATTACTGGGGGTACTGGTTCCTTTGGTAACGCCGTTCTTAAGCTATTCCTTGAGTCACCAATTTCAGAGATCCGCATTTTTAGTCGTGACGAGAAGAAGCAGGACGATATGCGCAAGCGTTTCTGCAACCCCAAACTCAAGTTCTACATCGGGGATGTTCGTGACTATAACAGCGTCCTTAACGCTTCCCGTGGGGTTGATTACATATTTCATGCGGCGGCGCTCAAGCAGGTGCCGTCTTGTGAGTTCCATCCGATGGAAGCGGTGAAAACCAACGTACTCGGCACCGAAAATGTGCTGGAAGCCGCCATTCAGAACGAGGTCAAACGAGTTGTCTGTTTGAGCACCGATAAGGCGGTGTACCCCATCAATGCCATGGGCATCTCCAAGGCGATGATGGAAAAGGTGATGGTCGCCAAGTCACGCAACGTAAATCCCGAGAGAACCGTGATATGCGGCACGCGCTACGGTAACGTCATGGCTTCACGTGGTTCCGTGATTCCGTTGTTTGTGGATCAGATTCGTGCTGGCAAGGCGCTGACGATCACCGACCCTAAAATGACCCGGTTCATGATGACTCTGGGTGATGCAGTAGACTTGGTGTTGTATGCCTTCGAGCATGGCAGTAACGGTGATATGTTCGTGCAGAAAGCCCCGGCGGCCACGGTTGAAACACTGGCCAAAGCGCTGACGGGCCTTATGGGCAAGCCGGCTCACCCGATCAATGTGATTGGTACCCGCCATGGTGAAAAGCTGTTTGAAGCGCTGCTCAGCCGTGAAGAGATGGCTTGCGCGCAAGACCTGGGTGGCTATTACCGTGTACCGCCGGATCTACGGGATTTGAATTACAGCAAGTTTGTCGAGCAGGGCGAAGAGAAAATCACCCATACCGAAGATTACAACTCTCACAACACCGAGCGACTGGATGTGGCCGGCATGCAAGCATTGCTGCGCAAGCTGGACTTTATTCGTGCCCTGGAACGGGGTGAGTACATTAACCCGGAGGACTAACCCGTGCGGGTACTCGTAACCGGAGCCAACGGGTTTATTGGCAAAAACCTGCTTCTGCACTTCCAAGAGAAAGGAGGTGTTGAAGTCGTTCCCTTCACCCGAGAACATAGCGTCGATGACCTGTCCACTCTGCTAGACGGCGTCGATTGGGTTTTTCATTTGGCAGGCATCAACCGCCCGCAAAACTCGGAGGAGTTTGTGACCGGTAACTACGGTCTGACCGAACAGCTTTGCACTGCGATCAAGGCCTGCGGCAGAGAGGTGCCGGTAGTATATACCTCGTCCATTCAGGCTGAGCGTGATAACGACTACGGCAGCAGCAAGCGAGCCGCCGAGGACGCTTTACTCGCACTGCAGCAGGATACCGGCAACCCGGTGTTTATCTACCGTTTGCCTAATGTGTTTGGAAAGTGGGCACGGCCGAATTACAACTCTGCAGTGGCGACCTTTTGCCATAATGTCGCATGCGATCTGCCGATCCAGATCAACGATCCATCTGCGGTTATTCGCTTGGTGTATATCGATGATGTGGTTGATAACTTCATGGCACTATTGGCCGGTAGTGAATTAATCAGCCCCCGTATTGATAACGCCTATGTAGAAGTCGCCCCCGAATACAGGATCAGCGTTGGTGAGTTGGCTGATCAGCTTAACCGCTTCAAGACGACACGGGATAATCTTATTACTGAGCCCGTGGGCAAGGGGCTGGTACGCGCCTTGTATTCCACCTATGTCAGCTATTTGCCGCCGGAGCGCTTTACCTACCCGGTGCAACAGCACGGCGATTCCCGTGGTGTCTTTGTCGAGATGCTAAAAACTCCGGATGCCGGACAGTTTTCGTTTTTCACCGCACACCCCGGTATTACCCGTGGCGGGCACTACCATCATTCCAAAACCGAGAAGTTTCTGGTGATCAAGGGGACTGCCTGCTTCCGTTTCCGTCATATGTTGACCGGAGAGTTTTACGAGCTGCACACGTCAGGTGAGCAGTCTAAAATTGTTGAAACCGTGCCGGGCTGGACCCATGATGTGACCAACGTGGGTGATGATGAGTTGATCTGTCTGCTCTGGGCCAATGAGATTTTTGATCGCGACAAGCCGGATACCTTTGCCTGTCCAATTTGTTAAGAGTACTGATCACCGAAGCCTGAAAATTGCTACATAAAGACCCTATTCAAGGATTATTATGAAAAAACTTACGGTTATGACCGTGGTCGGGACTCGCCCCGAGATTATTCGCCTGTCACGAGTGATGGCCAAACTAGATGAGTACTGTGAGCATGTGCTGGTCCACACCGGCCAGAATTACGATTACGAATTAAATGAAATTTTCTTTAGTGACTTGGGCATTCGCCAGCCGGACTATTTCCTTAGTGCTGCAGGTGCCAGCGGGGCCGAAACCATCGGTAATGTGATCATTGCTGTTGATCGTGTGCTGGCCGAAGTTCAACCGGAAGTGGTACTTGTACTGGGAGACACCAACAGCTGTATGGCCGTGCTGCCTGCCAAACGCCGTAAGATCCCGACCTTTCATATGGAAGCTGGTAACCGCTGCTTCGATATGCGCGTACCGGAAGAGATTAACCGTCGTATCGTTGACCACACAGCGGATATCAACCTGACATACAGTACTATTGCGCGCGACTATCTTCTTGCAGAAGGACTGCCTCCTGATCGAGTGATAAAAACCGGTAGCCCCATGTTTGAGGTGCTTAATCATTACCGCGAAGGTATTGAAGCGTCGAACGTGTTGGATAGACTGGGGCTAACAGCGCATCAGTTCTTTGTAGTCAGCGCTCACCGTGAAGAAAATGTCGATTCCGACAAGAACTTTCTCAAGTTGGTGGATGTGTTGAATACGGTGGCCGATCAGTACAACCTCCCTGTAATTGTATCGACCCATCCACGCACACAAAAGCGCGTAGATGCACTAGGGGTTAAGTTTCATGGTAATGTGCAACTACTCAAACCTCTGGGCTTCAAGGATTACAACAAGCTTCAGCTCTGCGCCCGTGCGGTGTTGTCGGACAGCGGCACCATCAATGAGGAGTCATCAATCCTTAATTTCCCAGCGTTGAACCTGCGCGAAGCCCACGAGCGCCCTGAAGGCATGGAAGAAGCTGCTGCTATGATGGTCGGGTTAGAAGCGGAGCGAGTACTGCAGGGCCTGGCTATTCTGGAATCGCAAAGTCGAGGTGGTGACCGCAGCCTAAGGCTTGTGTTCGACTACAGTATGCCGAATGTGGCGGACAAAGTGTTGCGCATCGTACACAGTTACCGTGATTACGTGATGCGGACGGTTTGGAGGCAGTATTAATGGCGGTAGGAAAGACGGATCTTGCTATCGTAAACCGCACGTTTTGGCCGGACAATCAGATGATTGGTGAAGCTTTGCTGCAATTTGCAGAAAAAGTTGCGCAGACGCATAAGGTATGCGTAATTACTCAGTCGCGAGAAAATCTGAAACAGATTGGGAAAAATTCAGGGCGTGGCGGAAATGTAAGGATGCGCGCCTGTCGAGCACGCACCGACTCGGCTAGCGGTTTTATCCAGCGTGCTTTAGAGTCTCTGTATTTTATGGTCTGGGTTTTGTTCAGTTTATTACGTGAGCGTCCCCGGAAAGTGTATGTGGCTACAGATCCACCCGTATTGGTGCCTTTTATTGCTTTCCTCTATTGCAAGACTTTTCGAGCTGATTATTACTATCATCTGCAGGATATTCATCCGGAAACAGCGAATATTGTAATTCCACTTAACAGGCAAGTTTTGAGAGTACTGCGGTGGATGGACAATATTACTATACGCAACGCTACTGCCCTTATTACACTATCAACAGACATGCGTGACTTTATCTTACAGCGAAGCGGTACTAAGGCACCTATCCATCTGCTGGATAACGCTGCTCTTTATGTCGACTCGGCTGGTAACGATGTTAAAACAGGCGACATTGTTTTCTGCGGTAATGCAGGGCGTTTACAGCGCATACCGTTGTTGATGACGGCGATACGCGCCTACTCTCAGCAAGGAGGGAAGCTACGTTTTACTTTTGTCGGCGGTGGACTTTATTTACCTCAGATTGTGGAATTGGCACAGGCATACGATAACGTTGAGTATCTTGGTTACCTCCCAGCTGCCGAGGCCGCAGCTATTGTCAAACAGCACCGGTGGGCGCTACTTCCAATTGACGATGAGGTGACGCAGTATGCCTTCCCTAGTAAGTCTTCCTCTTATGTGTTGTCTGGTTGCGGAATAATGGCCATCTGTAGTAGTGATACCAGCGTTGCGCGTTGGGTCGCTCAGGAAAATTTAGGCATCACCTGCGAGCCCGAAAATGAAAAGCTAGTGCAATGCTTTCGTTACATCGAGCGGTTAGATGTGCAAACATTTAGAGCTAATTCTGCGCTGCTTAAGCGGCTTGAGATATCGACCTTTGTTGATAGGTTGATGCTGCTCTGTGAGGTTGAAAGTGATTAAACGCCTTTTCGATATGACTGCCTCGGCAACTGCCACAGATGGGCAAAAATGGCCGTGCGTTGGCCGAGCGAGAATTTGACCGCCAGTTGCTGGCGGGTCAATTCGTACAGTGGCTCGAAGGCAGCGCGGCTGATGAGAGCACCATCAACGTCAAACAAGGCTAACGGAGGCCGACATGTATCCTTTTATCAAGCGATTGATGGACATCTTTGCCAGCGTTTTGTTATTGCTGCTGTTGATGCCAATGTTCATTGTGGTTGCCTTGCTTATCAAGCTCGGTTCCAAAGGGCCTTTGCTCTTTACCCAGGAGCGATTGGGATTCAACGGCAATGTGTTCAAACTCTATAAATTCCGCTCAATGACCGACGCCAAACGTGACGCGTTGGAGCAAGTTCACCAGAACACCGCTGAGATCACCTGGATTGGCAACATCATTCGCCGTCTCAAAATCGACGAGCTGCCGCAATTGCTCAATGTGCTGGTAGGAGATATGTCATTAGTTGGCCCGCGCCCCTGTATGGAAGCGACCAAGTTAGATTTTAATGAAGACGGTCACAAGCGCTTGCTGGTGCGTCCGGGTCTTACCGGTCTGGCCCAGGTCAATGGCAATATCTTCCTCGACTGGCCCGAGCGCTGGGCGCTTGACCGTGAATACGTGGAAAATGTCTCTCTGATGCTGGACATCAAAATTATACTCAGAACCGTGTTGATTGTGGTTTTGGGTGAGCAGTGGGGCAAGAAAGGCCGCAAATCATGAAAGTTGGACTTATCGGCGCTGTCAACAGCACCCGGGTGACCCTCGAAGCACTAATCAAACATCAATTCGACATCGCCTTAGTGATGGGTTTTGAACCACAAGATGCCACCAATGTCAGCGGTCACAGCGATTTGTCGGCGCTTAGTCACAAGCACAACTTGCCTTACCAAGGCTTCAAGAAGATCAATGACCACGTCGCGGATGTCCGTGATGCGGACTTGGATGTGTTGTTTGTGGTGGGCCTTTCACAACTGGTATCTGATGACATCATCAAAGCCCCCAAAATCGGCGTGGTAGGCTTTCACCCGACGGATTTGCCCAAAGGTCGAGGCCGTGCCCCCATCGCCTGGCTGGTCGCCAACCGTGAAACCGGTGCGGCCAACTTTTTTGTGATAAATGAAATTGCCGACTCAGGGCCGATTTTTGTCAAAGAACGCTTTGTGGTTACCGCTGAAGATGACGCTGCCAGTGTTGAAGCCAAGCTGCTTGACGCTATGGTGGTAGCGCTTGATCGCTGGTTGCCGGAGCTTAAAGCGGGAAAGTGGGATCCGGTTGAACAAGATCACAGCCAGGCCACTGAGTACGGGGTGCGCAAGCCTGATGACGGCCTGTTGGATTTTGCTGCTGATGCCGATATGGTTGACCGTCTGATCAAAGCAGCCGCTCCGCCACATCCGGGCGCTTTCACTTACCACAAACACAGGACGTTTTGGGTGCTGGGCAGCCGGGTGGAAACCGAACTCAACATTCAAGGTTGTGTGGGCCGGGTTCTCAAAGTCGAAGGTGAACAGTTGTTGGTGCAAACCGGTGCGGGCCTGATCTGGCTCAAGCCGGCGCAAGGCCAAGCCAAGGTGCGCGTGGGTGAGCGTTTGGGCTATTTGCCACAGATGGAAATACACAACCTTTATCAACAGCTTGAGGCTGTCAAACAACATTTGGGGATGGAATAAGTTATGGCAAATATTCTGGTGCTGGCACCTCACGCAGACGACGAGATCCTCGGCTGTGGTGGGACAATGGCCAAACATATCCGCCAGGGCGACAACGTCTATGTGGCAGTAATGACCAATGCTTCTGAAGGAGCGCCCGAGCTGTTCAGTCCTGACTTTATCCAAGCGTTGCGGGAAGAGTGCCGAGGGGCGCATCTTCAGATGGGAGTCAAGGAAACCTTCTTTGAAGAGCTGCCTGCACCTCAGTTGGAGCAATATCCGCAGTACAAGATCGCTACCGTGATCAGTCAGTTGATCAAGACGGTGCAACCCACACATCTTTACATCCCACACAAAGGTGACTTGCATCTGGACCACGGTGCAATCTACAACGCCGCTTTAGTCGCTGCGAGACCTTTACCTGGACAAGTTGTCAGGCATATCTTTGCGTATGAAACGTTAAGTGAAACCGAGTGGGGGCATCCTACGCCGGAAATGGCGTTCGTGCCTAACAAGTTTGTAGATATCAGCGGTACCTATGTTGAATCCAAGCTCTCGGCTATGAATTTTTTCGCGTCTCAACTGAAGGACTTCCCCAACCCGCGTTCGATTGACGGTATTAAAGCCCTATCGGCCTTTCGAGGTGCCACTATAGGAGTGGATGCGGCAGAAGCCTTTATGGTAATTCGAACCATAGAATAGGAAAAATAGTTTTGAAGAAACTTGCGATACTTGGAGCTAGCGGACACGGTATAGTGGTAGCCGAAATCGCTCTTGATTGTGGGTGGAGCGATGTTGCATTTTTTGACGATGCTTGGCCGACACTATCTCGTAATGGCCCGTTCGAAGTGGTTGGTGATACTGCAGCACTTGTTGAGCAGATTCGAGAATTCGATGGAATCCATGTTGCCATCGGCAACAACCGTGTGAGGCTAGAAAAGTTCGAATTTTTCCGTTCACATGGCGCTACCTTGCCATCCCTGGTGCATCCTAAATCTGTAATAAGTCAATTCTCATCGTTGGGCGACGGAACGGTTGTTATGGCGGGCTCTGTTGTTAATGCAGATACCACCATTTCCAGTGCCTGTATTTTGAACACTGGAAGTACCATTGATCATGACTGTACTTTGGCAGAGGGTGTTCACGTCTCTCCGGGCGCTAATGTTGCCGGTGGAGTCAGCATAGGCCGGCTAAGTTGGATTGGGATAGGCGCCACTATCATTCAATGTATCTCTATTGGCTCCGATGTCTTAGTCGGTGCTGGCTCAGTTGTTTTATCGAACCTTCCTGATGGGATACGCGTTGCTGGTGTTCCTGCAAAATCTATTTCTTAATTGTCTCAAGGTTTTTTTGTAAATGTTAAACGGACCGTTTTCTCCTTGGCCATCCTTTTCTGAAGAGGAGGCCTCTGCCGTTCAGAATGTATTACTGTCTAACAAAGTTAACTATTGGACGGGTCAAGAGTGCCGAGGATTTGAGCGGGAGTTCGCTCGTTTTTCTGAAACCGAGTACGCCATTGCAGTTGCAAATGGAACGGTAGCGCTTGATCTCGCTTTCAATGCGCTTGGTTTGGGTGCTGGCGATGAAGTAATTGTTACATCACGTACTTTTCTTGCGTCGGTGTCCAGTATTGTGAACGCAGGTGCGAAACCGGTTTTTGCCGATGTCGATCCTGATACTCAAAATATTTCAGTTGAGACGATTAAGGTTGTTCTCACACCCCGTAGCAAAGCGATTGTTTGTGTTCACTTAGCAGGCTGGCCGTGTGATATGGATCCGATTATGGCTTTGGCAGCCGAGCATAATCTCTATGTGATAGAAGATTGCGCTCAGGCTCACGGAGCACGCTATAAAGGTCGATCTGTTGGTTCGATTGGCCATGTAGCCGCTTGGTCATTTTGTCAGGATAAAATCATGACCACAGGTGGTGAAGGCGGCATGGTTACTACCAATGATCGCGTACTGTGGTCGAAAATGTGGTCATTTAAGGATCATGGAAAGAGCTGGGATGCGATTTACAATCGCGAGCACCCTCCCGGTTTTAGATGGCTGCATGAGTCGTTCGGTACTAACTGGCGAATGATGGAGATGCAGGCGGCGATCGGGCGTATTCAACTGAAGCGAATGCCTGAGTGGTCTGAAACGCGCCTGCGGTATGCCGAGCAGATATGGGATGCTGCGAGAAAAACAGCGGTTCTGAGAGCGCCAGAATTAAGGTGTTTGGGATGCGATAATTGTGATGCGTCAGTTGGCTGCACCCACGCTGCCTACAAGTGTTATGTATTTGTGGAGAACGGAAAGCGCGATCAGTACATGACCGAAATCAATGCACGCGGTGTGCCGTGCTTTTCGGGTTCATGTTCTGAAGTGTATTTAGAGAAAGCATTTGATGGTACGGGCTTCCGCCCTGAACACCGCCTCCCTGTTGCTAAGGAGTTAGGGGAGACGAGTTTGATGTTTCTCTGCCATCCGACGTTGACTCAGAAAGAGATTGATTTAACTTGCAATGTAATAAAGGAAGTTTGTATCTAGCAAACTTCCTCGAATACATCTAAATCGCTTCCTACCCAACTAGCTAAATACTTCAGTGCAGTTGATTTGGAACTCCACCCACCTCGTAACATAATCTTTTCTAATGGTACGCCTCTATCTAGAAGATCCAATGCGGAGCCCACTCTGAAGGAGTGTCCACTGAAGTGAGGTAAGTGGCGAAGTCGAGATCTGTATTGCAAGTCGACTAGGATGTTCGTCATTGCAGCAGGTGAGAGTGGGCCATTAACGGCTCCGTTTTTTCGGATGCTTCTTAAAATCACTCCCGTGTTAATTTCGATTCGCTTTTGCCATTTTGTAATTAGATTGGCCAACTTTTCTGATATGGGTATCAATCGCCCATTACCCAGTTGATCTGTTTTTGATTGGCGTAGAAGTAAAGCGTATTTGTTGTTAGGCATTTTCTTAAGGTCTTCGAATCGGAACTGGCAAATCTCGCTTCTTCTACGCATGCTTTCGTAGCCGAGTTGGAGTAGTACTTTGTTGCGAAGTCCGATTACTGAGTTGTCGCACTTTTTCATCATTTGATCTAAGTATTCACGTGTAAGTGGTGAAGCCTGTTTTTGTGCACGTCCGATTTTACGGTGCATACGTTTTAGGGCTAATAGTACTTCTGGATCTCTAGTTGGGTTTGGATTTCGCGATAAGTGGAAGATTGAACTTAGTGAGTTTAAGCGTCGACGAATTGTGGCGCTTTTGTAGCTCTCGGACATTTCCTCTACGTATAGTGCTAGGTTGTTGGCTTTTGCAGGGATGGGGTCGAAGTTGTGTGTTTTGCACCACTTTTCGTAGTGGTTGAAGTCGGCTCGGTAGGCGCGGATAGTATTTTCCGCGAAAGCTCCGTCGAATGATGCTAGTATTTTATCGATCATGATTAATCACCTATAAATGGAATAAAATATTCCACATAAGGATAATAATTGTTAAGCGTTTGTCAAATAAAATCTGCAAGAGCGATTCTTGGGTGGAGCGCAGCCGATTTGGCGGAGAAAAGTGGTGTGGGCGCTACTACACTTCGTCGTTATGAAATGGGTTGTGGTATACCTAATGCAAACGTCAAAACGTTACAGGCTATAAAAAGTACCTTTGAGGAAGCGGGTGTGGAGTTTCTTGGAGATCCTTTAGTGAATCCAGGCGTTATGTTGCATTTGAAGTGAGGTCGCTGTTTCCAGCAAAGCTGGAATTAGCTCCTACAAAAATCGCTTCGCCTTTGGCTGGCTCTTACTTTAGATCGGGTGTTTTCGTAGCATTAGGGGTTTTGAAAAAATTAACTCAGTAGTGGTAACGACACGAGATGATTGTTACGGCATCGTCATCAATTGCGTAAACAAGCCTATTCGTATCATCAATTCGACGGGACCAAAGGTCCGATAAATTTTCCTTTAAGGGCTCTGGTTTGCCTATCCCCTCAAATGGAGAGCGCTTTACATCATTGATGAGTTTATTAATGCGTTTGAGTGTTTTTCTGTCGTGGGTTTGCCAATGCAGATAGTCGCTCCATGCTTCATCAGTCCACGAAAGCAGGCGACTACTCATCAATGACTTCTCGTGCTGTGGCCTTACCAGCACGGTACTGTGCAATTGAGCGGTTTAAGTGCGCTGCATTGTTTGGTGATCGAAGTAAATGGACCGTTTCCATGAGGCTGTTGTAGTAATCTAAAGACATAACGACTGCGTCTTCTGAGTCTCGGCGTGTAATAACGGTTGTATCAGCATCGTTGACTACGCTGTCCAAAACGGCTTTTAAGCCATTTCTTGCTTCTGTAAAAGATACAATTCTCATAAAAGGCCTCTTCATGTGCATTCAATGGTGCAAATATATAGGCTATCGATTTACTTGTACATTAAGTTGAACAGGTATCTTTTTCAATCCCTTGCGCTTTTATTAAGATCGTTTCAGCAATTATCGTTTCGCAGTTGGCTGGCCCCTTCGCTGAGTGCTAGATAATTATAGTCTTCTGGTGTGTCTGCTGTGGCGAATATCCAAAACTTCCACAGAATCATCTGTTGTTAGATAGATTACCCTGTACCGTCCAGCAACCAAATGCCGTATCCCCAACTTAAACTCTGCATCTTCCTCTGCAATGGGACAGCGTAATGCCAGATGCTCAAGAGTTCTTATCGCGCTGATAAGTTCCCTATACCAGTGTTTCGCATTTTCAGGCGATTCCGAATAGATTTGTACGTAACGGTTCCGAGTATCCAGCTCTGCTGTTGGACGTATGTTGATCTCGTAGGTTTTCAATCGCTAATACCCATCTGCGTCTCAAACTCCGCAGTGAAGCTGTCTAGGGATCGTCCATTTTCGGATAAGGCTTTTCTTATTTTTAATATGCTATCTGCATAGTCTGCTAGTTCTGCCATGCGTTCATATGACTCAGCATCCTGAATCACAACATTAGGTTTGCCATTATGTGTGTACATTTCAGGTCGCTTCGAGTTAGTGAGTCTCTTTAGATGCTCTGCAGGTCTGCGACTAAACTCGGTAATGGTGTGTATATCTTTTGAGCTGAACATGAAATGCTCCTTTTATAATATATATCTAAACAGAGTATTATCTGTTTTAGATCTGTCATCAATTCAGCTTTCTATTTTCGCTGCGCCTTTGGCTAGATTTCATGTTTTGAGTTATGGGGTAGCTCTTTTTTTCCTATTTTTACGGTTTCCGAAAACGCAACAAAAGCGGATGTCAGGCTGAAGGCCAGACACCATTTAACCTTGCATTTTACCAAGTCGGAAAACTCGTTTTTATCGAGTAAGAAAACTCCCTTTTTACGGTTCGTGAAAACTCTTCGGAGGCCGGTGTCAGGCTGAAGCCGGACACCGGTGCGGTGGGGTAGGGTGCGATAAGATGCAGTTATAGAACACAATTGAGATCTAGAGATCAGGGGTTTGTTAAGTGGTACAGCTATTTAGCTTATAATGGTGGAGGCAATTTTTGTGACCTTTGCGGTAACCGATTTTGATGCTTTTTCTATGAACTTGATATCTCGACTTTTACCATCGAGTGAACGTAACTGATGTACAAGGATGACGCCTTTAGTGGATGTATCTTCCAGTTCAACTTCTAAGGCATTGCCTCTAACAGTACTGGTGATCGGTGCGACAATTACGAATCCAGTATGTTTATTGAACGCTCTTCGGGAAATCACTAAGGCTGGCCTTCTTTTAATGATCTCTTTTCCCGAACTTGGGTCAAAGCTCAGTAGTACGATGTCGCCTTTTTCTGGAACGTACATCAGAATTCCTTACCAGAGGGTTTCATGTCCAGCCACTCTCTATCTTCATCTAATGGTGAAAACGTCTCCTGTGGGCTATTGGCAAGCAATTCTTCTAAGGTGAGCTCCTCTTCAATCGGTGTTAGCACAATGTTTTGCTCGACAATAGAAAGCTCAAGTTTTGATCCAACGTGTAATCCGAGTGTTTTTACAATTGCTTTGGGGATGCTAATAATATTAGCCCCTCCTGACTGTCGAACTGCTACTGAAGTCATTAAGCTTTTCTCCTCTTTAGTTATACTATGATAAAACTCTTGATTTTGTTTTACAATTGTAAAACTTAAGATTTGACTTCAGATAATTTAATTTGAGTTTGTGCTGAATCTTGTGGAGCAATATGCAAAAAGTGCATATTGCAAAATAAGCCTGATACTCTATATACCATGGTGGTAATTAGTACTTTTGATATGAGCTCTTTGTGTATCCGTCAATCTCATCTATAATTGGAGACTAGTGTTTTGGTTGGTCGTTTTATGCATCTTAAAAGCTCTGGCTTACATCAAAAGTTTCTGAATATGCCCCGTTCGGTTAAGCGGGTGATTCTGGTTGTGGCTGATGCTCTGGCTCTGCTCTTTGCTCTATGGTCTGCTTTTGCTCTGCGTATTTCTGAATGGTGGCCTGCGTCGTATTTAGCTGATGCTTGGACGCTGTTCTTGGTTACGCCTGTTCTTGGTGTGCTTATCTTCATGAAGCTGGGCATGTACCGCGCTGTGTTGCGTTACATGAACGTTAAGTTGCTTCAGTCTGTCGCGCTTGGCGTCTTCTTACTTGTATTGGTGCTTTATTCTTCTGCTGTTGTTTTTGATATATGGAGGGTTCCGCGCTCAGTTCCTATTATTTTTGGTCTTGCGGCGTGGCTCTACTTAGGTGGTAGTCGCCTTATTCTGCGAAGTTACTACCATTGGTTGTCTGGCAAAGTCTCTAGTCGTCATGTTGCCATCATTTACGGTGCTGGGAGTGCGGGGGCGCAGCTGGCGCTCTCTTTGCAAGCAGGGGGCGAGGTTAAGCCGATTGCCTTTATTGATGATGACCGTAAATTACAAAAAAACATTGTCTGTGGGTTGCGAGTTCATTCGCCAAGCGAATTAGAGAAGCTGGTTGAACGTCATGGTGTCGATAGCATCATGCTGGCGATGCTCAATGTAACGGCAGCGCAGCGTCGTTTGATTTTGGAAAGGCTTTCTAAGCTATCCGTTCACATACTTACTATGCCGACCATGGGTGAGTTGATCTCCGGTAAAGCCGTAGATGATTTGCGTGAGATTGAGATCGAAGATCTATTAGGTCGTGACCAGGTGGCGCCAGATCAGACACTGATCGCTAGAAGTATTGAAGGTAAGTCCGTTTGTATTACGGGTGCGGGTGGTTCTATCGGTTCGGAACTTGCTCGCCAAGCAGTGACTTATGGTGCTGCTAAAGTCGTTCTTTATGAGCAATCCGAGTATGCGCTTTATGCAATTGAGGCTGAGCTTTCATTACTGATTCGTAATGTGAATACAGAGTGTCAGTTACTTCCGATTCTTGGCTCAGTTCTGGACGAAGACCGTGTTACTCAAGTGCTGCAGCGATATAGCGTTCAAACGGTTTATCATGCTGCAGCCTATAAGCATGTGCCCTTGGTTGAGCATAATGTTCTTCAAGGCGTGCAGAATAACTCCTTGGGTACAGCAGTTGTGGCTTCGGTTGCTAAAAAGTTAAACATCGAGCGTTTTATTCTTATCTCTACCGATAAAGCAGTTAGGCCTACCAATGTCATGGGCGCAACTAAACGTTTAGCTGAGATCGTGGTTCAGCGATTAGCAGCCGAAAATCATACTAATACTATTTTCTCGATGGTTCGTTTTGGTAACGTGCTGGGCTCGTCGGGCTCTGTAGTTCCGCTATTTAAAAAGCAGATAGAACAGGGTGGCCCTATAACGGTGACACACCCAGAGATTAATCGTTTCTTTATGACTATACCTGAAGCTGCCTCATTGGTAATTCAGGCTGGCAGTATGGCAAGAGGTGGCGATGTCTTTGTGTTGGACATGGGCGAGCCGGTTAAGATCGCTGATTTAGCGAAGCAGATGATTCGCTTGAGTGGTCGCACAATTAGAGGTACCTCAAATCCAACGGGTGATATCGAAGTGGTTTTCTCCGGTTTGCGTCCCGGTGAAAAGCTCTATGAAGAGTTGCTGATCGGTAATAATGCCTCAGGCACAGAGCACCCTAAGATTTTGACCGCAGATGAAGAGTTTGCTTCGCGTGAAGAGCTGGATCGAGTTCTGACCGGCATTCGCAAAGCGATTGAGACCAACGACAGTCAAACTGCTCGCCAGCTATTGATTGATATAGTGAAGGACTTTGCTCCTTCCAGCTCAAACGTGGACTTACTTCAAAATAGCCAAGCGAAGCAGACAAATAATGTCATAAAGCTTGGTTAGAGTTGTTACACTACGAACCATATCTATACCCTTAAATTTAAGAGCCTCCCATAAGGAACGTCAGGATGTCAGAAGAGTTAAAGCCTACTTACCAAGATGATGAGATTGATCTTGTCGAGCTTCTCCAAACTATTTGGGATGGTAAGTGGTTGATCGCAGCTTTTGCCGCTATCGCTGTTGCTTTTGGTGGGGCTTTTGCATTTTTGAAGCCTTCTGTTTTCGTGGCTAATACCGAGATAAAGCCTATAACTTCGGTTAATGCACAACTCTATAGTCCTTCAAATGCTTTAGGGTTTTTCAATGTGACACGCGATTCACTTCTTAACTCATTTATAGAGTATTTAGATGAGCGCTCACTTTTCGAGACTGCAATTCGAAAACATGAACTGCTTGAACGTTCGAACTATGAATCTGATCAAGATTACGAAAATGCAGTTATTGAGTTAGCTGCTGCGATTGAGCTACTTCCTCCTGTCAATGAAGATGGTGCGGCCAAAGGTGATTCTCGTCGTTACTGGACGATTAGTTATGAAGGGAATGACTCTAAGAAGTGGTTGGCTATTTTGCGTGATGTTACTGATGCTGCTACCAATAGTGTTCAGCAAAACCTCATCGAACGATTTGATACGGCACTTACTGTTGCTGAGCAGTCTAAGCGTTTTAAGTTAGAAGACTTAGATATTGCTATTTCTAATGCCACAGCAGATTACACTCGAAAAACTTCTGATCGTTTGGCTTTTTTACGGGAGCAAGCAGCAATTGCTCGAAAATTAGGTGTTGCTAAAAACACGTTGGAAGCGCAAACCTTTGTGGCGAATACCGGTGTTGTCGCTAATGTTAAGTCAGATACACCATTCTACCTACGTGGTTATGAAGCCATTGAAAAAGAGATTGAGTTGATTGAGTCGCGTGAGGAAGTCAGCGCGTTTGTCGATGGGTTATTAAAGCTTGAACAGGAGAAGCGTTCCCTTGAGCAAGATCGAACTCTAGAGCGAGCTAAAGCCCTTTTAGAATCTACGCCTATTAAATCTGCAGAACCATTTATTGCTGCGGAGTTTGATGTCTACGCTACTGATATAGAAAGTAAGAGTAAGCGCTCTTTAATTGTTGCACTAGCGCTGGTGCTTGGCGGCATGGTTGGTGTTATGTTTGTTCTTATTCGCTCGGCGGTGCGTAATCGTAAAGCGAGAGTTGGGGCATAAAATGCCAGTTATTAGCCGCTTTTATGGAATTATGATAGCCATGTATTTTATGGACCATAATCCTCCACATTTGCACGCTAAATATGCTGGTTTTGAAGCTTTGTATGACTTCTCCGGAAACCTGATCGAAGGTGAATTGCCAAATCGCGCTTCGATCATGGTTAAAGACTGGATTTCGCTTCATCAGGATGAGCTAGAGTCTAATTGGAATAAGGCTCAGCAGGGTGTATCTTTAGATTATATTGCGCCACTGGAATAGTTATGTTGCATGTAAAGTCTGCCAAATACTTAAAAAATCATCGTCTTTGGGTCTCTTTTGACGATGGTACTGAGGGTCAAGTTGATCTATCTAGTGCCTTAAAAGGCATGATGTTTGAACCACTGCGTGATGAAAATTACTTTTCACGCGTTTCAGTAGATCCTGAGCTAGAGACTGTTGTTTGGCCCAACGGTGCTGACTTTGCCCCCGAGTTTCTAAAAGAACGTCTTCTCTGAGCATTATTCCAAGTGACTAAGCGCTTAAAATTAGGCGCTTTTTTGTGTCTGATAATCGCTGCTTATCAATCCAATTTTGTCGCTTTTAATATGGTACCAGCCACAATCAGATAGGTTGAGGTAATGCCTAGCGCTAGAGCTGAATCGGTTAATCCTGCGGCTGCAAGTCCAACTGTTGGAGCCATGCAGATTAGCATTTTATGTTTGCTTCGACTCCAAAACCCTGTTGCTAGTAGGCCTAGGAATAAGAAAAATCCTATTAAGCCGGTTTTTACCAGGGTGTCTATGTAAGCACTGTGAAACAAACGGAAATCATGCCCAATTCTTTTAGCTGCCTCAGCTAAACCAGGGGTTGGTGCCTCATAATTTGTAAACACACTATTAAAATCGTAGCCGTGTCCTGTGAGTGGTGAGTGCATTGTAGCTTGTAGGCCTGCTCTCCACATGGTTAAACGAATACCGATTGACGTGTAGTGATTGTCATTTTCCATTTGTTTGAAATCGGAGAAGGTATTGTTCAATCTGTTTTGAACAATAGTTAGTTGACTGGCTAGAGTGAAAACAATAACAAGAGAACCTAAAACACCTGCAATGTATTTAAGGTTTAATGATTTCCTGTAAACGAACGCGAATGCTGCTGGAGCAATTAGCAGCGGCAGCATTGCGCCACGAGTCCCCGTGATTAAAGTTGCGTAAATACCTGCTATCCCAAGTATGAAAAACATAATTTTTTGGATACGGTTTTTTTCTATTACAGCCATGCAAATGGTCAGCAGTGTTTGGAAAGCTACTGCATTGCCCCATTTGGTTGCATTCATTACTGGGCTAAATCTTCCGCCGCCGTCGTAACTTGAGATGATCAAATAAGCAAGGCTTAGACACCCACCAATTACACCCGCTTTGATCCAGCTAAAATTAATTCCTTTCGCCATCAAGGGTATGGCTATAAGAGAACCAATAATAAATTTCGCTGGTACTTCGTATAAGTTTGACGTCCCACTACTCAGCCATACAGTGAAAATACTCCAAGCCCCAAAGCCGAAAAGAAGTAACGCCCACAGTTGTTCATTCTTTGAAAGTGGCTTGAAACCGTGTTTATCTCTAGTAAATAGCCAAATTATTAGAGCGATTAAAGATGAGATTAAGATAGGACCGGCTGATATAGATCCTTTAAGAGTGAGGTAGGTAGCTAGATACCAAGCTGCAGAAAATCCAAGAACTATTGATGTTGCTTTAGACAGAGTAGTAGTGTCGGTCATGAACCGAGTCCCCCCCCCAAAAAAAAAAAGAGTCAATTACCGTGAGGTATATAAGAGGCTAGTGTAACATTTAAACCAATATTTTCTCTTACTTAATGTTGGGTTTTCATGAGATTAGGTCCGCTTCGTATATTGCACATTGCTAACTTTAATCAGTTCAAATATGCCGCTTGGTATATGAATCTTGATGCAAAGTTATCTCTCGGCTTTTCTCAGCTGGGGCAGGCTGTTGATAGAGTTATTCATGACTCTAATATTGGGACGGTCTTCCTGACCTATCGAAACGGTATTTATTATGAAGAGGGCGGAAAGCTCAGAGATGTGTTTTCGGCTTCTTCATTCGAAAAATTTACTACGAGCGACCTTAATAATCGAGGTCTATCTGATACTGACCTCTCCCCCAAAAACTAGACCATGACCTCGATGAGATTTCCATTTAACCTAAAGGGATGGAGATCTCGATATGAAGAAGCGTTACACCGAAGAACAGATCATTAAGGCGATCAAAGAGCATGA
>NZ_WBYR01000006.1:0-108209 GCF_013283315.1 Marinobacterium sp. xm-g-59
AAAAACATTACGCTAAATGAATTCACATATAGGTTGCTTGTCTTGTTAAGCTTTTGTGCTCAACCTCAACAAGCGCCCACACGCATTACCTGATTAATTGTTAAAGAGCGTGCCACCGATCTCTTGGTGGCTGCTTGAGTACTCGTCTCAAGCGAGGTGCGTATATTACCGACACCCGATTTTTATTCAACCCCTTTTTTGTAAAAAAACACACTTTTTTGAACATTTATTTTTACTGGGTTTGCAGTAATGAAAAACGCACCTTTAATAAGGTGCGTTTTTTGTAGGAGTGGGAGAAAGATTAGCGCTTACGCTTTTTATCTTTCGCTCGCTTCTTCATCTCTTTAATGTGCTGACGATGTCTCTCTTTTTTAGCCTCCTGGCGACCGGAGAGTTTATTCACTCTGCCAGAAAAAGGGTTATCGCCCGTTTTAAATTGGAAGCGAATCGGTGTTCCGCGCACTTTTAGAAGCGAGGTAAAGCGATTCTCAAGATAGCGCTTATAAGAGCCCGGCAGTGCGTTGGTCTGATTTCCATGCACTACAATGATAGGCGGGTTTGAACCACCCTGGTGAGCAAAGCGCAACTTAATACGGCGATTATTGACCGCTGGTGGCTGATGATCAGCTACAACATCTTCAAGCAGACGAGTCAGCTCATTAGTCGACCATTTTTTCATTGCACAACGGTAGGCTTCGTTCACTGACCGATAAAGATCGCCAACACCCGTTCCATGCAGCGCCGAGATGAAGTGGAAACGAGCAAAGGTCGCAAACCCCATGCGGCGCTCTACTTGAGTCTTAACCTTCTCTTTTGCTTCATAGTCCATGCCGTCCCACTTATTCAGTGCAACTACCAGAGCTCGGCCAGAGTCGATCACGAAGCCGAGCATGTTTAGATCTTGCTCAGTGACACCATCACGCGCATCAATGATTGCGACAACAACATTGGCATCTTTGATAGCCTGAAGCGTTTTGATGATTGAGAACTTCTCTACCGCCTCTGTCACTTGACGACGACGGCGAACCCCGGCCGTATCAATTAGAGTGTATGGCTGGCCATCTCGCTCGTATGGAATGTAGATACTGTCTCGAGTCGTCCCGGCATGGTCGTATACCACTACGCGCTCTTCACCAAGCATTCGGTTTACCAGCGTAGATTTACCCACATTAGGGCGACCAACAATGGCGATACGAATATTGCCATCATCTTCCTCTTCCGGCTCTGCGCCCTCTTCAGGGTATGGCACACCGGCTTCATCTAATGTCATATCAATCAACTGACGAACACCGCGACCATGAGCCGCTGCAATGGAGAGCGGATCCCCAATACCCAGCGCATAGAAGTCAGAGCGAGCGATATCAGGATCCAATCCATCGGTCTTATTGACTACAAGGTAGACTTTTTTCTCGTGACGACGCAGATGATCTGCAATCATTTCGTCAGCTGGGTTGATACCTGCACGAGCATCCACAAGGAACAGAACGATATCGGCTTCATCAACTGCTTGAAAAGACTGCTGTGCCATTTCACGGTCAATACCGCTCTCGTCACCCGTGATACCACCAGTATCTATGACAATATAGTCTCGCTCCCCTAGATCACCTTCACCGTACTTACGGTCACGTGTCAATCCAGGAAGATCGGCAACCAGCGCATCACGCGATCTGGTCAAGCGGTTAAACAGGGTCGATTTACCGACATTAGGGCGCCCAATTAGGGCAATTACCGGAAGCATATTGCTCACCTGATTCCAAAAAACAGAAGGCGGCAACCCGCAAGTCAGGTCACCGCCTTATATAAAATTAAAAGGCTTTTGCTATTTTAGCGTTAAAGCACTCAATTTACCCGAGTTACTGAGTACAAATGTTGTATCCCCTACCACGACTGGATCCGCCGTGACAGGTGAACTACCCAAATTGACTCGAGCGATAGGACGCCCGTCGATTTGCGACAGGGCATGTAGGTAGCCCAGAGCATCCCCAAAAATTACTTCGATACCGACCACTACCGGTGCCGATAAGCCTCGATTAGCAAAATCAGAGTTGCGCCAAACACTGGCTGACGACGAGACATCAAAGGCCTCAACCGCTCCCTTTGCATCTACCGCATAGACATTACCAAAACCGACCGCCAGCTCTTGATAAGTAGAGAAAGATTGAGTCCAGACTGTTGACGCCGTGCGCGGGTTGATCGCTACAACACGACCTTGATACCCGCCGGTCAGAATAAGATCGTTTGCTATTGCAAAGCCACCATCCAAATCCATTAGACGCTCAAACTCGGAACGACCCATCGCATCAGCAGCACGAATCTCCCAGGCTGGAATACCTGTTTCGCCCGCCAGTGCGACTACCTTACCGTTAGCAAATCCAGCTACGACACCATCACTCAGCATGAGGGGAGTACCGGTACCACGAAGCGTCAGTGCAGGCTCTTGAGCATCATAGACCCAACGAGATTCACCGGTAATGCGATCAAAGGCGGCTAGCTGACCATTCACCTGCTGAACAACAACCAGTGACGTGCCCACTTGTGGCTGAGCCGTCACTTCGGACTTCAGCTGAGCTCGCCACTGTTCCGAACCATCTTTTGCAGATAGCGCCACCAGTTCAGCGCTATCAAGAACCACTAACGCTAGATCAAACCCTGCACCGACACCTGCACTGATTTCGGCATCCAGGTCAACGCTCCAGTTCAGCGCACCCGATTCCAGCGCATAGGATGAGATTCGTCCTTGCTTATCAGAGATCAGTAACGAATCGTTTGTCACACCTGGCTTAAACTGGTGAAACTCATCCCCAAACGACGCACCCACATCTGCACTCCAAACAAGGTTGAAGGCTTTCTCTTGTTCAAACGCGACCAACTCTTGTGGGCCGGACTCTTTTTCACCAGAAAAAATACCGCAACCAGACAAAAGACTGGTTGCAGCTGCTACAACAAAGGCACGTCTAATGAGATTCATTACGATGCATCTCCAGTCGCTAAATCATCATATTTCAGTTTAATCACCTGCTTGCGCTGAGGATCGGCCGACGCCATTGCCGCTTCATACGAAGCTCTCGCTTCCGAAGCGTTACCCATTGCAGCAGCCACATCTCCCTGAACCTCAGCAAATAGTGATGGGAAATCTGAGCCACTTAACTGTGCTAATGACGCTTTAGCTGCTTCAGCTTGCCCTAATCCTAATTGCACTTTCGCTTTACGGATTGTAGCCAAAGACTTCATATCTAATGGCGAGACTTCACTCGTAATCACATAATCGAGCTGCTCAAGCGCACCTTCTAAATCGCCAGCATTCACTGATACACGAGCTAACACCATTGCCGCCATAGGGGCATAAGCGCTCGATGCATAATCTGCGCGAAGATCTTTCCCAACCTGTATCAAGGACGTAACCGCGGCATCATCCAGTGGCAAAGCGGTTGCGACAGGATTGAGAATCGACTCATACATAGCGGAAGCGTTTGCAGCAAAGTCATCTTGATACTGATTCCAGCCACGCCACCCAAACACAGCAGCCACAGCAATTACGACACCCATGATTAGGGATTTACCGTTCTCTTTCCACCAACTTTTGAGCGCTTCAACCTGCTCTTCTTCTGTACGTAGCTCAGCCACTATACTCTCCAACCTAAAGACTAAATTTACCTTTCAATTCACTGACCAGTGAATCTTGAGCAACTCGAACTTGATCGCCATTACCACGCAGCGGTTTTAAACTCACTTCGGACGCAGCACGCTCATCGTCACCGATAAGAATGGCAAAATCTGCTCCACTCTTATCAGCCTTTTTCATCTGACTTTTAAATCCACCGCCGCCGCAATGCAACTGAACTCGAAGGCCCGCCTCGTGACGAAGCGTTTCAGCAACACTCATCGCGGTCGCTAGATTATCATCCCCCATTCCGATGACATAGACATCGATACGTTGACGAACACTCTCAGGAACCAGTTGCAGCTCTTCAAGGAGAAGAACCAGACGCTCGACACCCATTGCGAAACCGACAGCCGGGGTTGGCTTGCCACCTAATTGACTCACCAGTCCATCGTATCGGCCACCGGCACAGACAGTACCTTGGGCGCCTAACGCATCGGTCACCCACTCAAATACGGTCTTACCGTAGTAGTCTAGACCACGCACCAAGCGAGAATTAACACGGTATTCGATACCCGCAGCCTCGAGCAGTGACTTCAACTGTTCAAAGTGTGCTTTGGACTCTTCGTCGATGTAATCATGAAAATGAGGTGCATCGTTCAATAGCTGCTGGGTGTTTTGATCTTTAGAGTCCAATATTCTGAGTGGATTAGACTCAAGGCGACGCTGACTGTCAGCATCTAGCTGATCTTTACGAGCCGACAGATAGCTGACAAGGTCCTCTTTAAACCGTGCACGAGCTTCAGCTGAACCCAAGGTATTTAATTGAAGCTCAACGGAGTTGATCAACCCTAAGCGCTTCCAAAGTTGAGCACTCATGATGATCACTTCTGCGTCAATATCAGGACCATCCATACCGAAAGCTTCAGCACCTACCTGGTGGAACTGACGATAGCGACCTTTCTGCGGGCGCTCATGACGAAACATTGGACCAGTGTACCAAAGGCGTTGGACTTGATTGTAAAGAAGGCCGTGCTGTTCTGCTGCACGAACACAACTTGCAGTCCCTTCCGGGCGAAGTGTCAAACTATCACCGTTACGATCTTCGAAGGTGTACATTTCCTTCTCAACGATATCGGTTACTTCACCAATTGAGCGTTTGAATAACTCAGTTTGTTCTACGATAGGGGTACGAATCTCAGCATAGCCATAAGCCTGCAGGACCGTTTTTACTTGAGTTTCTAGATACTGCCAGACCGGTGACTGGTCTGGCAGAAGATCATTCATACCACGAATGGCTTGTAGCTTTGCCAATTTTATAACCCGTAATGTGCGATCTAATTATCGCGATAATGTTAAACGGGCTACATTCTTTCTGGTATGAGGTTCTAAATCAACTGTTGAGCCATCAAAAGTTACAGAACTGACTGCATTCGCACGTCCAATGACAATTGAAAACGGGGCTTTACCTTTGATTGTCAGATCCTGTCCTTTTTTTGATAGCCCGTTAAACAGCGCTTCACCGGTAGCATCTTTGATATTCAGCCAACTGACATCGCTAAATTTAATCGTCACACCATCTGAACCACTCGTATTAACAGGTGAAGCGGTCAAGGGTTCGTTAGGCTCGGACTTTTCCGCCGGTTTGGGCTGCTCTGTTTTGACTGGAACGGCCGCCGTTTTAGATTCGAGATCAGGCGTTTCAGCAGGCTTAGGTAGCTCAATCGCTTTGGGCGCTTCAACCACCGCATCTTCATTAGACTCTTGAGTCATTGTTTTGATAGGTATTGAAAGACCCTCAGACTCTCCTGCCAATGGCGGAAGCGCCTGACTGCTCTGCTGCTCTTCAGGTTCAGAACCACCAAACAAACCGGACAACCCAAGTGTCGGCCAATTAATTTGAGAAGCCCCAAAAGCAAGACCTGCTAAAAGAGCCGCAATGATGACCAACCGAAAGAGGAGTGTTAATAGCGAACTTGCACGACGCGGGTTGAGTTTCATCACCGTACCGGCGGTCGCTGAACCCGCTGATTTAATGGCTGAGCGGCGTTTAACAGGCCGCTGACCAATAGCCGCATTGTACTGTTCAACAAAGGTCTCGGGATCCAACCCAACTCGATTACAGTAGTTACGAATATAACCACGCGCAAACACCGGCTGACCCAATTGATCAAGGTCACCCGCTTCAATCGCAGAAAAAACAGCACTGGTTAGCTTCAGATCTCGCTGCAGCGCACCAGCAGAGATACCCAATGATTCACGGGCAGCAATCAGCTTGTGGTTTTCAAATCCTGAGAGGCTATCGCCCAATAGATCATGGTCTGTCACAGGCCAGTATCCTTAAATTTATTATACTCTTCGGAATTCGGATAAAGGTTCTTCAAAAGCAGCGCATAACTTGCCGCTTTTGATGGGTTCCCACTATGTCTGGCTAACCTTACACCAACCCAAAGACTTTTGGCAAAGTGCTGGGTCTCTTGAGCATCAAGTTGCTGTTGAAAGATTGCATAGTGTTGAGCGGCCAGTGAAGCCTGTCCTTTATCTAAGTAAAGATCTGCAAGCTCAATATGAGCCGTCACCCGAAGTGGTGACAGTGTCACTGAACGATTAAAGACGTGCTCCGCAGCGGAATCACGATCGATCAGACGGTAGCAGCGACCCAAGTTTTCAAATGCTTGTGCTCGCTGTGTATAGAAAGGATCTTCAGTTGATCTTGCTAAGGCTTTACAGGCCTCTTCAAACCGCTGCTGAGAAAAAAGAAAGGCGCCATAGTTGTTAAAGATCATGGCAGAGTTAGGGTCTGCTTGAGTGGCTCTTTGAAAATATTGATCGGCCAGTTCTGGTTCACGCTCGGCTTGAAACACCATTGCCAAACCATTCAACGCTGGGGCATAGCCAGGGTCGGCCAAAGCAGCCTGTTGAAGAGACTCTTTTGCCGATGCCGTATCACCCGCCTGGAGATATTGCATACCCAGCTTGGTGTAGGCTGCTAGGGCAGATTGATCTATTCGCCCTTTAGGTTGTTCACTCGATGAAAAAGCGGAACAGCCTGCCAAAGTAATAGAGCAAAAAAGAGTTACTGCTTTGAATAGGGACACAAAATACCGTTTAGAAACTTAAAGTTAGTTTCATTAACGATAGTAGAATAGTGTCAATAAATCTAGCTCGTTTGATTGTGAAGTTCGATGTACTTCGCACTGCGACGAGTCTTATCCTCAACCTGACCGACGAGCTGACCACAAGCCGCATCCACATCATCGCCACGAGTACGGCGAACGGTCGTAAGGATATTCCCTTTCAACATCTCAGACTTAAATGCCTGAATTGCCTGCTCAGAGGGGCGATCGTATCCAGAATTTGGAAAAGGATTAAATGGAATCAGGTTAAGCTTACAAGGCACCTGACGAAGCAACTTAACCAGCTGACGAGAATGCTCACGCTGATCGTTCACACCAGCAATCAGTGTGTACTCGATCGTTGCTACACGTCGATCCGACAGCTTATCGAAATAGCGTTTGACCGAAGCCATTAGCTCTTCGATCGGGTAGCGCTTATTGATAGGCACTAACTGATCACGCAGTTCATTGTTTGGAGCATGCAGAGAGATCGCTAATGAGACATCAGCACCTAACTCAGCAAGCTTGTCGATTTTAGGAACCACACCGGCCGTACTCAGGGTCACACGACGCTTAGAGAGACCATAGGCGTTATCTTCCATCATCAACTGTACTGCATCAAACACAGCATCAAAGTTCATCAGCGGCTCACCCATACCCATTAACACGACGTTGGATACGCGTCGTTCACCACTTGGGTCAAACGGCCCAAAGGAACGGATAGCAACACGAAGCTGAGCGATGATTTCGGCAGCGCTAAGGTTTCGGTTGAAGCCTTGCTTGCCTGTTGAACAGAAGCTGCAGTCCAAAGAACAACCCACCTGTGAAGAGACACAGAGCGTGCGGCGATCCCCTTCAGGAATCAAGACCATCTCAATCGCTGAACCACCATCCATCTGGATGACCCATTTACGGGTACCATCTTTGGACGTTTTATCCAGTAACACCTCTGGCTCACGAATTTCAGCAACCTCAGATAGGCGTTCACGTAGGGCTTTGCTGATGTTCGTCATCTCATCAAACGAACTGGCACCCTGCTGGTGAATCCACTTTAGGACTTGAGTTGCACGAAAACGCTTCTCACCCATCTCCTCAAAGAAATCTTCAAGCTTAGTAGGTGATAGACCGATAAGGTTTACTTTCTGTTCTGCCATGAGCTTTGGACCAAAAAAAAGGCGCCCTCCGATCAACGGAGAGCACCTTGGGCGTCATTATGCGCCGAAGAAGTATTCGATTTCGCGTGCTGCAGAAGTAGCAGAGTCAGAACCGTGTACTGCGTTCGCATCGATAGACTCAGCAAAGTCACGACGGATAGTGCCTTCAGCTGCTTCTTGTGGGTTAGTTGCACCCATTAGTTCACGGTTTTTAGCGATAGCGTTTTCACCTTCAAGAACCTGAACAACAACTGGACCAGACGTCATGAAAGAGACTAGGTCGCCGAAGAAAGGACGCTCTTTGTGCTCTGCGTAGAAACCTTCAGCATCAGCTTGTGAAAGCTGTTTCATCTGCATAGCAGAAACTTTTAGGCCTGCTTTTTCGAAACGAGAAACGATCTCACCGATAACGTTTTTAGCAACAGCATCAGGTTTGATGATAGATAGAGTACGTTCAGTAGCCATGACTGTGTAATCCTTTAATTAAATTATGGGTTAAAATTTGTGCGCGGATTATACGTTATGCGACGAAAGATAAATAGCCCTTCAACCACAACAAAAAAGGCCCGCTTTACGGACCCTTTTCAGAGATGCTTTAGAAGGATCAATGCCCTTCTGATACCTGATTGATGGTGTATTTAGGAATCTCAACAACAAGATCTTCATCACCGACAACGGCCTGGCAACTTAGTCTCGATTCAGGCTCAAGGCCCCAGGCCTTATCGAGCATGTCATCTTCTAACTCGTCGGACTCCTCGAGGCTATCAAAACCCTCACGGACGACGACATGACAAGTAGTGCAAGCACAAGATTTTTCACAAGCGTGCTCAATATGAATATCGTTCGCCAGTGCTGCATCACAGATCGTAACACCCGGCTCCACATCGATCACTTTGCCGTCTGGGCACAACTCTTCATGGGGTAGGAAGATCACTTGAGTCATTACATTTACCTAATCTAATTGATCAACGCGCTGGCCTTGCAACGCTTTTTGGATTGATTGATCCATTCTGCGGGCTGCGAAGAAGTCACTTACTTGGGCGAGATGCTCTACGCCGGACTCTATCGCTTTAGAGCTCGCACCATCACGAAGCGAACGCAGAACGTCAATTTCTGAAAGAAGATCCTGTCGCTCCTGATCGCTCAGCAACTGCTCGCCATCTTCAGCAATCGCCGCTTCAAGCGATACGATTAAACGATCTGCCTCAACCTGCTGTTCACGCAAGGCGCGCCGCTCTTTATCATCTGCAGCAAACTGATAAGAATCCGTTAGCATCTGAGTAATTTCAGAGTCACTCAAACCGTAAGAGGGTTTCACTTGAACCGCACTCTCAATACCGGTTGATAGCTCTTTGGCTGAGACATTCAATAGACCATCCGCATCAACCTGAAAGGTGACTCGGATTTTAGCGGCGCCAGCCGCCATAGGAGGGATACCGCGCAGAGTAAATTGAGCCAGTGATCGGCAGTCATCTACCAACTCACGCTCACCTTGCAGCACATGCACCAACATAGCCGTTTGACCATCTTGGTAGGTTGTAAACTCTTGAGCGCGAGCAACAGGAATCGGCGTATTGCGATGAATTACCTTCTCAACCAAACCACCCATAGTCTCCAACCCTAAAGAGAGAGGGAGCACATCTAACAGCAGCAGCTCTGCATCCGGTTTATTGCCCGCTAAAATATCGGCCTGAAGAGCTGCACCCACCGCCACCACACGATCAGGATCTATGTCGGTATGAGGCTGGCGATTAAAGAACGCCTCGACCCCAGCAACAACGGCTGGCACACGAGTTGAACCACCCACCATCACAACATCGTTGATCTCATCTGGCTTGATGCCCGCATCTTTTAAGGTACGTTTGCAGGCACGAAGCGTTTTCGACACAAGGGGTGCCGTCAACTGTTCAAACTGCTGACGCGTCACCAAAACTTCTTGATCATTAGCCAAGGTTAGAGTGACTGAATCTGAATCCGTCAGTGACTCTTTTGCACGGCGCGCTTGAACCATAAGAGATCGCATAACCGCAGGTGTACGCTCTAGCTCAGGCGCTTGCTCTAGCAACCATTCAGCTAAAGCGTGATCAAAATCATCACCCCCAAGCGCCGAATCTCCACCCGTAGCCAGCACCTCAAACACACCCTTAGTCAGGCGCAGTATAGAGATATCAAAGGTACCGCCACCTAAATCGTAAACCGCTACGACGCCTTTATCCTGTTGATCTAAACCGTAAGCGACCGCTGCCGCAGTAGGCTCATTCAGAAGGCGAAGAACTTTCAAGCCGGCCAGCGTGGCCGCATCTTTGGTGGCCTGACGCTGTGCATCATCAAAGTAGGCTGGAACCGTAATAACAGCCCCTTCAAGCTCACCACCCAAAGATTCGGCAGCACGAGCTGAAAGCGCTTTAAGAATATCCGCAGAGATTTGAACCGGACTCAAATCACCCAAGGCTGTTTTGAGGTAGGGCATCCCTCCCTCGCCTTCTGAAAACTGATAAGGAAGTTGATCGCCTAAAGTTAACACTTCATTTGAGGAGCGACCCATTAAGCGCTTAATGGATTGAATCGTGTTAAATGGATCGTCGCTTACTCTCGACAGCGCTTCAGCACCGACGATGGCACCAGCCTCTGAGTAGTGGACAACCGAGGGCAGCAAATGGCGCCCTGCCTCATCAGAAAGTGTCTCTGCAACACCATTTCTAACCGACGCCACCAGTGAATTAGTGGTGCCTAAATCGATCCCTACCGCCAACTTACGTTGATGGGGATCCAAACTCATTCCGGGCTCTGCAATTTGCAAAAGCGCCATGACTAAAACTCCTCATCGAGGCGATCTTCCATGGCCTCTATCTCAGACAGTAGTTTCTTTAAAAATTGCAGCTTGCGAACAGACTCTTCAGCCGACTCCAAATCACCACCCGCATAAGCCACCTGAAAATGATCAAAGCAGGCTTTTTCCAACTCCACAGTTTGTGACTCTAAAGCTTCTAGAGTAGCGAAAGGGTCTGCTGCTTCGGGCGCTTCAGCTAAGGTTTCGCGAAGCTCCATCTGCTGCATTAAAAAGTCCATTGGCAGCTGCTTTCTTGACTCTTCACCGGTCAGCACACCTTGTAATGAGAGAAGGTACTGTGCACGCGAGAGTGGTGACTTAAGCGTTTCATAGGCGGTGTTGAGGTGAGTACTGTTCTGCACAGCCTGGCGCTGTTCAGCATCACCTTTGTGAGCAAATCGGTCTGGGTGATACTCTTTTTGCAGCTCTCGAAACGCTGTATCGAGGAGTGTACGATCAAGAACAAAACCTGCTTCAAGACCGAAGAGTTCGAAATAGTTTTGAGAAAGATTCAAGAATTAAGCCTTAACCGGTTTAAACATGGAAACTTTCGCCGCAACCACACTCACTGGCGACGTTCGGGTTATTGAACTGAAAGCCTTCGTTGAGCCCCTCTTTGACGAAGTCGAGCTCTGTACCCTCTAGATAGACAAGGCTTTTTGGATCAACAACAACCTTAACGCCCTCAAACTCGTATACAGAGTCTTCACTGTTAAGTTCGTCAACATACTCCAGAACGTACGCCATGCCTGAACATCCTGAGGTCTTAACCCCTAAACGGATACCAATGCCCTTGCCGCGTTTTTCTAAATACTTAGCCACATGGTTAGCAGCTGCTGACGTCATCGAAATTGACATAAAAACCTTCTACCTAAACTGTCTACCAGAGGTTAAATGCGATTACTTCTGCTTGCCGCGGTAATCTTCAATGGCTGCTTTGATTGCATCTTCTGCCAAAACTGAACAGTGAATCTTAACGGGAGGAAGCGCTAGCTCTTCAGCGATTTTAGCATTTTTCAGCTCAGCCGCCTCGTCCAGTGTCATACCTTTGACCCATTCAGTCACTAATGAGCTAGATGCAATGGCAGAGCCACAACCATAGGTTTTAAACTTTGCATCCTCAATCACGCCGTCATCACTGACTTTGATTTGAAGTCTCATTACGTCACCACATGCAGGTGCACCGACCATGCCGGTACCTACGTGTGGATCATCACTTTCCATTTTGCCAACATTACGAGGATTCTCGTAGTGATCAATTACTTTATCGCTGTAAGCCATGCTGATCTCCTCTCACTGAGTATTAGTGATGTACCCACTCAACCTTAGTTAAATCCACACCGTCCTTGTACATATCCCACAAAGGCGATAATTCACGAAGTTTTTCTACGGCCACACGTGCTTGTGCCGCTGCGTAATCCACCTCTTCATCGGTCGTAAATCGACCAAAAGAGAAACGGATCGAGCTGTGCGCCATCTCATCATTGAGGCCCAATGCACGTAGCACGTAAGAGGGCTCAAGGCTTGCTGATGTACAAGCAGAACCAGAAGAGACCGCCAAATCTTTCAGAGACATCAGAAGTGATTCACCCTCAACAAAGGCAAAACTCACATTCAGGTTGCCTGGGTAGCGCTGCTCAACAGAACCATTGATATGAACCTCTTCCATATCGCTGATTTGTGACCAGAAACGATCACGAAGTTCAGCCAAACGCTTATGCTCTTGCTCCATCGATGCTTGAGCAATCGCGCAGGCTTCACCCATACCAACCAACTGGTGAGTTGCCAAAGTACCTGAGCGCATACCGCGCTCATGGCCACCACCATGTATTTGAGCTTCAATACGTACACGTGGCTTACGACGCACATACAGTGCACCGACACCTTTCGGGCCATACATTTTGTGGCCACAAAGTGACATTAGATCGACCTTCATCTCGGCCATATCGATTGGTAACTTGCCAGCACTTTGCGCAGCATCTACGTGGAACAGCACACCGTGCTTACGAGTCAATTCACCGATCGCCGCAATATCAGTAATCGTGCCAATCTCATTGTTGACGTGCATCAGAGAGACAAGAATGGTGTCATCGCGAAGCGCATCTGCCACCATCTGTGGCGTAATCAGACCGTCGCTACCCGGTGTTAGGTAGGTCACTTCATACCCTTCACGCTCTAATTGGCGACAGGTGTCGAGGACCGCTTTGTGCTCAATCTTAGAGGTAATGATGTGCTTACCCTTCTTATGGTAGAAGTGCGCAACACCTTTAATGGCCAAGTTATCCGATTCGGTAGCACCTGAGGTCCAGACGATTTCACGAGGGTCTGCACCAATCAACTCTGCTACCTGGCGACGGGCAGTCTCAGCCGCCTCTTCCGCCTTCCAACCAAACAGGTGCGAACGTGACGCTGGGTTACCAAAGTTACCATCTGGGGTAAGGCACGCCATCATCTTTTCAGCAACACGAGGGTCCACCGGTGTTGTCGCTGAGTAATCTAGATAGATCGGCAGTTTCATACTCTCTCTCCAAAAACGTTAAACTGAGTTATGGCTCTTATGCGCTGGCAACAGAGGGAATTAACCCGTCAGCTGCCGTACTTTGGCTTTGACGATCTGCAACAGCCACTACATCCCTGCGTTTCAAAAGATCTGCAAGGCTAATATCACTAAGAAAGTTGTGGATCTGATCGCTAAGATCGCTCCACAGATGGTGCGTCAAACAGGTCTCACCGGCCTGACAGTTACCTTGGCTGTTACAGCCTGTAGCATCAATCGATTCATTAACCGCATCGATGATAGATGCTACAGTAATCTGTTCGCACTCCAGATTGAGCAGGTAGCCTCCACCTGGCCCCCGCACACTGGTCACCAGTGCGCACTTACGCAACTTGGCAAAAAGCTGCTCAAGATAGGATAAAGAGATACCCTGTCTTTCAGAAATATCCGCCAAACTGACTGGTCCTTTCTCTTTGTTGAGCGCCAAATCAAGCATCGCGGTTACGGCATATCGCCCTTTGGTTGTAAGTCGCATAAGACCTTCCTACACCCTATTGTGTTAAAGGTATTATCTAAAACCCTACAAAAACAGTCAACTATTAATCCTACAATTTTAGTCAACTATTAATCTTTACGGATTGAGCGATTTATCTTGGTCAAAATGCCACGCAAAATATTGACCTCTACTTTGTCTGGTACCGCCCTTAGTAGCAGTCTTCTTAACCGAGTCATTAACTGTCTTGGATTATCAGGCTCGAGAAACTTAATATCGATCAGTGTCTGCTCAAGATGATTAAACATCAGCTCAATCTCTTTTTGATCTGCCAACTCAATATCCCAATCCACACCCCATTGCGGCGCTTCTTCAACCACCGACTCTTGCAGCGCCATGCGCAGTTCATACGCGATCACCTGCACAGCTGCGCCGACATTTAATGAGCTAAAATCGGGATTGGTCGGAATATGAACATGCAGATGACAAGCGTGCAGCTCTTCATTGGTTAAGCCACGATCTTCACGACCAAACAGAATAGCTACTTTGAAATCATCTGAAGAGTGGGAGAGTCGCTCTGAAACTTGAGCTGATAACTCTCTAGGGTTAACGATCGGCCAAGGGATGTGACGACCTCGAGCACTGGTGCCCACCACCAACTGACAATCCGCAACTGCTTCCTGTAACGACTCAACGACCAGTGCAGATTCAAGAATATCATCCGCTCTCGAAGAGCGAGCATTGGCTTCAGGGTGAGGAAAGAGTTTGGGCTCTACCAGACAGAGTTCAGACAGCCCCATATTCTTCATAGCACGCGCAGCAGCACCAATGTTCCCTGGGTGGGTGGTATTAACTAACACGATTCGGATTTTATCTAACATCTGTCTCTCCCTGAGCGGGCGTGATTCTAACAGATGACGCCATGAATCACATCTGCTCGATAGTAGCGGTTTTGTAACGGTCTGAGGTATAATGAAATTCGCTCTTTTAACAATTCCGGATACTTACTGATGCAACCAATGGTTAACATCGCCCTACGGGCTGCCCGTCAGGCTAGTGAACAGATCACTCACGCTTTAGAACGTCTCGACCTCATTAAAAGCGAGCAGTCGAGTGTCGCTACTTTTTTAAGCGATACGTGCAAAAACGTTGAACGCACTATTGCGTTTAACATCCAAAAAGCGAACCCACACCACAGCATCTTCGGTGAGTATTCAGGTGAGTACCCAGCTCAAGAAGAGGGCCCTAACCCTTGTGAGTGGCGAGTACACCCTATCGACAGTGTTGTTCACTTTTCAAACGCAATCCCCTCTTTTGCGCTGTGCATTACTGGAACTATCCGCGGTAAAGTTGAACACGCACTGATTCTTAACCCCATTACCGGTGAAGAGTTTACTGCGAGCAACGGTCAAGGCGCACAGCTAAACGGCAAACGCCTTCGTGTCAGCAACAGCAAAGCGCTTGATAGCACTCTGATCGGAACCGGTTTCTTGGGTCGTCCTTCAGACAAGAGCAACCTTGATCTACAACTGAACATTAACCGCGCATTGATTGAAGCGAACGCTGACATTTTCAGCACCGGTTCTGTCGCACTGAATCTAGCTTACACTGCAGCCGGTCGAATTGACGGCGTTGTTCAGAAAGGCGTGGTGGCAGAAGAGATCGATGCAGGCCTACTCATTCTTCGCGAAGCGGGTGGCCTATCGGCTGATTTTACAGGCGGAACTGACATCCGCGGCAAAGGTGAGCTGATCGCCGCTAACCCGAAACTGTTTAAAGCACTGGTTACCAAGGTTCATAGCCTTAAATAATCATTCTAAAGGCGGGTTGATCCCGCCTCTGTTTTTTCTATACTGGGTGTTCTAAAAACAAAAAGAACACAACAGTGAACGCTCAATCGATATTTACCGCTTCGTCCAGCAACAGCGATCCCGAACTGGCCGTGAAAGAGCTGAAACATCAGCTCAACGATCCCTCAATTCAATTTGTACTGTTCTTCTGTTCAGCCTCTTTCAATCTTGCGAAGTTGGGCTATGCATTAAACGAACAGTTTCATGACATTGGCATTTCAGGCTGCACGACAGCCGGAGAGATAACCCCTAACGGCTATGAGCGCGGGTCGATTACAGCCATTGGTTTCTCTAACCAGGATTTTTGTGTTCAAGTCGGCTCCGTGAAGAACCTGAAACGCTTCACTCTAGGCAATGCTCAAACCATGCTGGATCAGTTGCGGTCACAGTGCACCCTTTCAAGCGCTGCACTGAACGGCTTTGCCATTACTTTGGTTGATGGCCTTTCAATTGACGAAGAGATCTTTCTTGCCACCCTCAACTCTGCACTTGGCTCAATCCCCAGCTTTGGCGGATCGGCGGGTGATGACGTCAATCTAGCCACCACCCATGTCTTTTTTGACGGTGATTTCCATACCGACGCGGCGGCCGTTTTGATGGTCAATACACGATTTGAGTTTGAGGTTTTTACAACCCACCACCTACTCCCAACCGATAACAAGTTTGTGGTGACGGACGCTGAACCGCAAAACAGAAAAGTCAATGAACTCAATGCCGACCTAGCGGCGACCGAGTATGCCGATGCACTTGAGCTATCAGTCGATCAGTTAAATAACGATATCTGCACGCTCAACCCCTTGGCTGTCAAAATTGGTGAGCAGTATTTTATTCGCTCCATCCAATCCATTGAGCCCGATTCCAGCCTGACGTTCTTTTGCGCAATGGAGAATGGCATCGCGTTAACACTGATGCAGCCCAAGGATTTAAAAGAGAATCTGATCGATCTATTCAATGGCATTGAGAGTCGCATTGGAAAACCACAGATAGTGATTGGCTGCGACTGTTTTTTACGACGCAGGGAAGCCGAACTTAAAGGTGAAGATCAGCAGGTTTCAGAACTTCTAAAAGCCTTTAATGTGATTGGTTTGAACACCTACGGTGAGCAATTCTCAGGCATGCATATTAACCAAACTTTTACTGCAGTCGCCATCGGACAGAGACGGTTGAATGAGTCAGTCTGAGTTAGACGCTGCGCAGAAAGAGAACGCAAAGCTGCGCAAGATCAACCAAGCGCTGATAGAGCGACTGGAGTCAGGCGCCGTTCAACTGGCAAACCCCTACTCCGCCTTTGAGCATTCCGTTACGCTTGCTGAACAGGTCAGAGAGCGCACCGATGCACTGAACCAAGCGCTGGAAAAGCTTAACCTAAGCCATAGAGAGCTGAGTCAAGCCAACCAAGTCGCCGAGCAAGCCAATCTCTCAAAAACGAAATTCCTAGCGGCCGTTAGCCATGATCTACTGCAACCTCTGAATGCCGCCAGACTGTTCGCCACCACTCTCGCCGAGCAACCCTTGGATGATCGTCCAAAGTCACTGGTAGATTCGATGACTCGTTCACTCAACGATGTAGAGAACCTTTTGAGAACGCTGGTCGATATCTCCAAGTTGGATGCAGGCGTTGTCCATGCGGATAAAACCAATATCAGAGTTGCACCGATTTTGGAGCAACTCTCAACGGAGTTTGGGGCTGCGGCTCAACATGCCGGACTGAAGTTTAAACATCGAACCTGTAACGCTTGGGTACACAGTGACTCGCTGCTACTGATTCGATTACTGCGCAATCTTCTGACCAACGCGATCCGCTATACCAAAACAGGCGGCGTCCTACTCTCCGCAAGGCAACGTGGTGACAAATTGCTGATACAGGTATGGGACACTGGTGAGGGAATTAGCCAAGAGGATCAGAAGAGCATCTTTGATGAGTTCAAACGACTACCCAATGCGGACAAAGCGCACGATAAAGGGTTAGGGCTTGGCCTATCGATCGTCGATAAAATTGCAAAGGTGTTAAACCATACGTTGACTGTGACATCGACACTGGGCAAAGGATCAGTCTTCAGCCTTGAGATCCCAATTTTAAATAGAGCACAGGAGCCGGCTAACGATCCATCCCCCCTCCATCCTTCTCTCTCCTCATCCCTTCAGGGTAAACAGATCCTCGTGGTCGATAACGATGCGACCATTTGTGAAGCCATGAGTCAGCTTCTCACACACTGGGGGGCTAATGTCGCGACCTCACTGAACGGTGAAGCCTTAGGGGATAAGATCGATCTGGGAAGCGTTGATCTGTTAATCGTAGATTACCATCTGGATCAGGGTACCGGCATCGATCTCGCGAAGCGTTTACTTGAGCAGAGCTCCATCGATATTCCTGTACTGGTCGTGACGGCCAACCATAGCCAGAGTCTCAATGAGACGATTCGACAAGAGGGTTTTAGCCTGCTGCACAAACCGCTAAAGCCTTTACTCTTTAGGCAGCGCTTGCGACAGCTGTTGGGCTAGAGATAGATCGAAAAGTCTATGGAAGAGGCTTGATTAGCCGCCTGAACACGGTTATCGACACCCAATCGACGCAGTATTTCAGAGACGTGCGTTTTAATTGTGCTCTCTGAAAGGTTTAACTCATCACCAATCTGTTTGTTTGAGCGCCCTTGGGCAAGCTGCTCTAACACCAAAAGCTGTTTTCGAGTCAGCGCCCTCAGCGTATCGTGAAGCTGATGACTACTATTCTGCTGAGGTGACGCTTGGCGCAACAGCTCTGCAGGCATGTAGAGATCACCCGCCAGTATTTGCTCTATCGCCTTACCGAGGGCCTGCTTAGGCAGAGACTTGGGCACATAACCCACGGCTCCAAGTGCTAAAGCTTGCAGTACTAGTTGTTTATTCTCCTCTGCGGAGACAATGGCAACCGCAACATCGGGATGGTGAGATCGAATGTGTTGCAGTCCTGATAAACCTTGAACCCCAGGCATATTAAGATCCAATAGAACCAGGTCCGGCTGCTGCGCTTCAATGAGTTGATCAACCTCGCTGAATTGACCGCACTCGGCGACTTGCTCATCGGGGTAGAGGTCGATTAAAACATTAACGACCGCCTCTCTATAGAGGGGGTGATCATCAACGACTAGGAACTGGTAAGAAGGCATAGGTTTAAGCGTCTCGAATCATGCCAATGTGAGCAATACCGCACTCATCGTAGACTTCACCATAGGATTGAAAACCAAAGCGCTGATAAAACGCCTCGACGGGTAGTTGTGCCGACAAGCGAATAGCGACACCCGGCGCGAGGGTCTCCAGTATATGAATCGCCTCTTCTGTTAGGGTGTTTGCAAACCCTTTTCCCCGTTCGGCTTTGGGAACTAGGACCCTACCGATCGAGGATTCAGCATAGACTTGGTTGGGTAAGAATAGTCGTGCATAAGCAACCAGTTCACCGGCACTGTTTTCTAACCAGAGGTGCTGCGCAATCTGATCTTTATCATCCAGATCTTCACATTGACAGCTCTGCTCTAAGAAAAAAACGTTCGAGCGGTGTTTCATGATCTTGTAAAGCTGATCAATCGATAGCTCGTCAAAAGTTTTGAGAAAACGTTTTGTGGTCACTGACTACTCCTTGAAAGTAGTTCGATTCTATCACTACTTTCTCGCACACCACATTGCTCTTTCAAAAACGGTACTTTAGTACCAATTAAAAAGAGCCTTATGGCCGATAGGGGATCTTATCGAAACTCTTCATAGTGAGGTCAGGCTAATCAATAGCCCCTCGACTAAAAAAAACAAATGAGGATTCTTCGATGATCTATGCAAATCCAGGCAGCGCAGGCGCTGTTGTCTCTTTCAAAGCAAAATACGGCAACTACATCGGCGGCCAATGGGTAGAACCAGTTAAAGGCCAATACTTCACAAACCACACTCCTGTAAACGGTGAAGCGATTTGTGAAATCCCACGTTCGACTGAAGAGGATATCAACCTAGCGATTGATGCTGCTGAAGCAGCTAAAGATGCATGGGGCACAACCTCTGTTACAGAACGCTCTAACCTACTGTTAAAAATTGCTGACGTTATCGATGCAAACAGTGAAATGCTGGCGGTTGCTGAAACTTGGGACAACGGTAAAGCCGTTCGTGAAACCCTAGCAGCCGATATCCCACTCTCTTCTGACCACTTCCGTTACTTTGCCGGCTGTATTCGTGCACAAGAGGGAAGCATTGGTGAAATTGATAATAAAACGGTTGCCTACCACTTCCACGAGCCACTGGGCGTGGTTGGACAGATTATCCCATGGAACTTCCCACTACTGATGGCTGCCTGGAAACTGGCACCAGCTCTTGCCGCCGGTAACTGTGTGGTTCTTAAGCCTGCAGAGCAGACTCCTGCCTCAATTTTGGTTCTAATGGAGCTGATTGGCGATCTTCTACCAGCGGGCGTACTTAATATTGTAAACGGCTTTGGTGAAGAGGCCGGTCAGGCATTGGCTAGCAGCAAACGCATTGCGAAGATTGCCTTCACAGGCTCTACGCCTGTTGGCTCACACATCATGAAGTGTGCAGCCGAAAACATTATTCCATCAACCACTGAGCTAGGCGGCAAATCACCTAACATCTACTTCTCGGATGTTATGAACGCTGAACCTGAATTTGTCAGCAAAGCCGTTGAGGGTGCGGTACTAGCCTTCTTTAACCAGGGTGAAGTGTGTACCTGTCCATCACGTCTTCTTGTACAAGAAGATATTGCAGACGAGTTCCTTGCGATGGTGGTTGAACGCGCTAAACAGATCAAACGTGGTAACCCACTGGATACTGACACCATGGTGGGTGCTCAGGCATCACAAGAGCAGTTCGATCGCATTCTTAACTACCTACAGATCGGTCGTGATGAGGGTGCAGAGGTATTGATGGGTGGTGACGTTCACGCAGTGGATGGCGATCTATCCAAAGGCTACTACATCCAACCAACTCTTCTTAAAGGCAGCAATGACATGCGCGTCTTCCAAGAGGAGATCTTTGGACCGGTTGTCTCAGTCTGTACCTTCAAAGACGAAGCGGAAGCACTGGCAATCGCTAACGATACCACTTTCGGTCTTGGTGCTGGTGTATGGACACGCGATAGCAACGTTCAATACCGTATGGGTCGCGGCATTCAAGCCGGTCGTGTATGGATGAACTGTTACCACCTCTACCCTGCTCACGCAGCATTTGGTGGATACAAGAAATCAGGTGTTGGCCGTGAAACGCACAAGATGATGCTGGATCACTACCAACAGACCAAGAACATGCTTATCAGTTACGACATTAACCCACTGGGTTTCTTCTAACGCTTCCAAAGTGCTTGCCCCCGCCAGGGGGCTTTTTTATTCCCAGGATGGGATGTATCCAGCGGTTTCAGGGATGAAATAGAGCTGGGCATATCCAGGATGGGATGTATCCAGCGGTTTCACGGATGAAATGGAGCTGGGAATACCAGCTTTGCTGGCAAAAAAAAGCCGGCTTATTAAGCCGGCTTTCTAGTATCAAGCAACGAATTACGCGTCGTAGGGATCACGTAAAACGATGGTTTCAACACGGTCTGGACCCGTCGAAACGATGTCGATAGGCGCTTCCATTAGCTCTTCGAGCTTAGCGATGTATGCACGCGCATTCTCTGGCAACTGTTCTAGAGTTTGAGCACCGATTGTCGACTCACTCCAACCAGGCACTGACAGGTACTGTGGAGTCACTTTTTCGTAATCTTCACTGCCGTTCAAAGAGTATACGTCGTTACCTTCAGCATCTTTATAGCCGGTACAGATCTTGATCTCTTCCAGGCCATCCAATACGTCCAGTTTAGTCAGACAGATACCAGACACAGAGTTCACTTGAATCGCATGTTTCAGTGCAACTGCGTCGAACCAACCACAACGACGAGCACGACCTGTAGTCGAGCCAAATTCATGGCCACGTTCAGCAAGGCGCTGGCCGATTTCACAATCCAATTCAGTTGGGAAAGGACCACCACCAACACGTGTCGTGTAAGCTTTAGTAATTCCTAGGATGTAATCTAGGTAGAGTGGACCAAAACCAGAACCCGTAGAAGTACCACCCGCCGTTGTATTCGAAGAGGTTACGTATGGGTAAGTACCGTGGTCGATATCAAGAAGAGAGCCCTGCGCCCCTTCAAACATGATATTTTGACCCGCTTTACGCATTTCGTGCAGTTTAGCGGTCACATCCACGACAAGCGGAAGCAACTCTTCTGCCATTTCGAAACACTCTTTAAGGACCGCTTCGTAGCTTACCGGTTCTACTTTGTAGTAATTCTCTAGCATGAAGTTATGGTACGCCATCACCTCTTCTAGTTTCTTAGCGAACATCTCGCGATCCTGAAGATCACCAAGACGTAGACCACGGCGAGATACTTTGTCTTCGTATGCTGGTCCAATACCACGACCTGTAGTACCGATCTTGGCATTACCGCGAGCGATCTCACGCGCCTGATCCAGCGCAATGTGGTAAGGCAGAATCAGGGGGCAAGCTGGGCTAAGACGTAGACGTTCACGAACAGGAACACCGGTCTCTTCAAGCTGCTTCATCTCTTTTAACAGAGCGTGCGGAGACAACACCACACCGTTACCAATCAAACACTGAACGTTTTCACGAAGAATGCCTGAAGGAATCAGGTGAAGGACGGTCTTTTCACCATCGATTACCAGAGTGTGGCCCGCATTGTGTCCGCCTTGAAAGCGAACAACCGCTGATGCTTTATCCGTTAGAAGGTCAACGATTTTACCCTTGCCCTCGTCACCCCATTGGGTACCGAGAACTACGACATTTTTGCCCATTAGTATCTCAACTATTCGTTTACTTAGAGAGTGGTAACAGTCCACTCAGAATTTTCTTTTACCAGACGACGATCGCAGTGCGTTGGCACTGCTGCATTGTCTAGCTCATAAACCACTCGTTCGCCCTGCGCACGCAGTGCTGCGACAGCTAGGACCAACGATGAATCTTCCATTTTCGGCGCCAAAATCGCCAAACTTGGCTCTGGCACTTCATCCAACGCCAATGTAACCAGTGTTTTCAGATCGGCACTGAAGCCAGTAGCGGGACGCGCACGACCAAAGTCCGCACCGATCTGGTCATAGCGACCACCTTTTGCCAGCGCTTGGCCAAACTTAGGCGAGTAGGCTGCGAAAACAACACCTGTATGGTAGCTGTAACCGCGCAGCTCACCCAGGTCAATGTAGATACCGATTGATGGGTGCGCTGTTTTAACACGATCAGCAATCGCAGCAACGTGATCGACAGCAGCAAGAATGGCCGCGTTATCCGCAAAGAGTTCGCGTGCACGCTCCAGCGCCTGCTCTGAGCCATTTAAGGTACCCAAGGCGGCAAGCTTGTTTTTGATCGAGTCTGATTGATCAAGCTGATCAACAAATTGCGACAGCTCAGGCAACGCCTTACGCTCTAGAATATCGATGTAGCTGGCAATCTCCGCTTCAGAAAGACCCGCTTCGGCAACCAATTCAGTGAATACACCTACATGGCCTAGATCCAGATTGATTGCTCCTTTGACACCGACCTGAACCAAAGTGTCGAGCATCAAAGCGATGACTTCTGCATCACTGTCAACGCCTTCGTGCCCGAACAACTCAGCGCCAATCTGCATGGGGTTGCGCGATGCCAACATATTCACCGCACGAGTGTGAAGTACTGAACCACAGTAACAGAGACGGCTCACGCCATCTGAACGCAGACGATGGGCATCAATACGCGCGACCTGTGGCGTAATATCCGCTCGAATACCGAGCATGTGACCAGAAGTCTCATCGGTCACTTTGAAGGTACGCAGACCTAAGTCACCACCCACACCGGTCAACAGTGACTCAAGGTGCTCAGCAACCGGAGGCATCACTAACTCGTACCCCCAGCCATGAAACAGATCCAACACTCGACGACGAACCAGCTCAACCTCGCGCGCAACGGGAGGGAGCAACTCTTTCATACCGTCAGGAAGTAGCCAGCGATCAGCCAACGCCATTATAAAAAACTCCGATACTCTTTATTTAGAAAGTATGAGTAGTGCAGTGCCTATTAACATAGAGGCCAGGCCAAAAGCACGAAGGGTCTTATCATTCACCATCGCCAGTTGACTCACCATAGAGCGCCAGCGGTGTGGATAGAGAAAAGGAATGATCCCTTCTATCACTAAAACCAAACAAAATGCGAGCCAAAGCTCGTGCCAAAGTTCAGACATCTTAAGTACTGCTAAATCACAAAAAAACCGGGGCACGCCCGGTTGATCAATTTTAACACGAAAACGGGTGCCAATGGCACCCGCTTTTTAACACGACCTTGGTTTAGTTGGTCGCGTTTGGAGATGCGTTCTGCAGGTAACGGAAGAACTCACTATCTGGCTTCAGCAGCAGTACATCAGATCCATTATTGAATGACTCTTTGTAGGCAAGAAGACTGCGGTAGAAAGAGTAGAATTCACTGTCCTTGTTAAATGCTTCTGCATAGATACGTGCCGCTTCTGCATCACCCTCACCTCGAGTCACCTCCGACTCACGATAAGCGTTCGCTAGGATAACGGTGCTCTGACGGTCAGCATCTGCACGGATACCTTCTGCAAGCTCTTGACCACGTGAACGAAGCTCACGTGCCAGACGCTCACGCTCTGTGCGCATACGTTGGTAGACCGAGTTTGACACTTCAGACGGTAGATCGATTCGTTTAACACGAACATCAATCACGCTTAAGCCTAGCTCTTTTTCACTCAGCTCTGTCAGTGATGAAACGACGGTATCCATCACCTCTTCACGCTCACCAGAGACAACCTCAGTTAGTGTACGAGTACCAAACTGGTTACGCAGACTGGTTTCAATACGCGTCGACAAAAGATCTGCCGCACGGAACGAGTCACCAGAGGTTGCGGTGTAGTACTTCTCTACATCCGAGATAATCCACTTAACGTAAGAGTCTACCACTAGACGTTTTTTCTCTAGTGTAAGGAACGACTGTGGGCGAGTATCCAAGGTTTGAACACGAGCATCGAACTTACGAACGGTGTTCACAAATGGAATTTTAAAGTGCAAACCAGGTTTTAGATCGCTCTCGACCACTTCACCAAACTGCAGCTTCACGCCTCGTTCGGTCTCTTTAACGATGTAGACCGAGTTACTAACAATCAACAACACCAATACGGCAAGTACCGATGTAAACATCGAAGTCGGTTTCATATTAACGACCCTCCCGTAGTGTACTAGTGCTTGAGCTGCCGATGCGATTGATCACCTGCTGCGTTAACTCACGCATGCTAGAGTCATCTAAACGCACAGAGCGTGGCGTGTTAGCAATGGTATCTGCTTGACGCTTCATCAATTGATCCAGCGGTAGGTACATCATGTTATTACCACCATCGACATCCACCATCACCTTAGGCGTTTTGCCCAACACCTCTTGCATCATATCGATGTAGAGACGTTCACGGGTGACACCAGGAGCCATCTGATATGCTTGCAGAAGTGATGTGAAACGATCAGCTTCACCGCTTGCTCGAGCAACGACTTCCTCTTTGTAAGCATTCGCTTCTTCGATCACACGCTGAGCGGTACCACGAGCTTCCGGAACAATACCGTTAGCGTAAGTTTCCGCCTCGTTTTTAACACGCTGCTCATCCTCACGCGCTTTGATCACGTCATCAAACGCATCTTGAACCTGCTGTGGTGCGGTTGCGTTTTTGATATTGACACGTGAAAGAGCAAGACCTGTGCCGTAACTGTCCATGTAGCTTTGTAGACGTGCCTGAACCTGTGTCGCGAGAATCTCACGACCTTCGGTCAAGATGCCGTCCAGGTTAGTCGAACCAACCGTATGGCGAAGTGATGATTCAGATGCATGTGACAGACTGGTTTCAGGGTCACGAACATTAAGAACAAATGCACGTGGATCACTGATCACATACTGAACCGTCATCTCTACATTTACGATGTTCTCATCACGAGTCAGCATCAAAGAGCCGTGGTCGTGGGTACGAACTCGAGTCACATTCACCTTAGTGACTTCATCCAGTAGTGGCGGGTTCCACTGCAGACCTGGCTGTACAGTTTCATGGTACTTACCAAGGCGAAGAACAACACCACGTTCCTGTTGATCGACTGTGTAGAAACCAAAGCCAGCCCAAGCAACCACTACAACCAGAGCAATGATGCCGAAGAAACCTGCACCAGGTCCTTTAACATCACCACCATTAGAACCACCAGAACCCCCAGAGCGTTTACCGCCAAAGATAGAGTTCAAGCGTTCTTGCAGCTTCTGCAACGCTTCATCTAGATCGGGTGGTCCCTGTTCAGGGCCGCCTGATCCACCACGGCGGCCATTATTGCCACCTGAGTTCCATGGATCCTGGTTGTCTTTACGACCACCGGGCTCATTCCAAGCCATAGTATTACTCCATTACTTTAAAAATCTAAAACAAGCTAAACTTGTTACCACTGCTCTTCTTCAGCCGGCAGATAGCGCTCATGCGGAATATCTAAACGGCTTAAAATCTTTCTCAGCTCCTTCTCTTGGAGCCTTACCTCTAACCTAATACGACCCTCATCGGTAAACTGTTCATCGACCACCGCGTTTTGTGCAAACAACATGGCTCTGAACTGCCCCTGATTATGATCAAGCTCCACAATCTCGTGGAACATATCATTGGCCAGACGCTCGCGCAGCGCTTGAACAAGAAGATCAGTACCTACACCGGTTCTAGCCGATAACCAAACCCGAACAGGCACGCCTTGATCATCTCGATCGATACGAGGCTCTACACCCTCGAGTCCATCAATTTTATTGTAGACCTCCAGTGTAGGAACTTCATCCGCTCCTATCTCGTGTAACACATTATTAACTTGTGCAATGTGCTCACGACGCTCTTCATCTACCGCATCAATGACATGAAGAAGCAGTGTAGCTTCAACCGTCTCTTGAAGGGTCGCACGAAAGGACTCTACTAGTTTATGGGGGAGGTCTCGGATAAATCCAACCGTGTCAGCCAAAATAACTGAACCAATATCACTTAGCTCTAGCTTTCTTAAGGTTGGATCGAGTGTCGCAAACAGCTGGTCGGCCGCATAGACGTCCGCTTCGGTAATTCGATTAAACAGTGTCGATTTACCTGCGTTGGTGTAACCAACCAGAGAGAGCGTCGGAATCTCTGCACGGGCACGTGCTCTACGGCCCTGTTCTCGCTGCTTACGAACCTTCTCTAGGCGACCGGTAATCGCTTTAATTCTGGCGCGCAGTAAGCGTCGGTCGGTTTCAAGCTGGGTTTCACCAGGGCCACGCAGACCGATACCACCCTTTTGACGCTCAAGGTGGGTCCAACCTCTGATTAGGCGAGTCGACATATGTTCAAGCTGAGCCAACTCAACCTGCAGCTTACCCTCATGGGTTCGAGCGCGTTGCGCGAAAATATCAAGAATCAGGCCTGTACGATCAAGCACTCGACACTCAATTTCACGTTCGATATTTCGTTCTTGGCCGGGGGTTAGAGAATGATCAAAGATAACCAGCTTGGCATCATGCAGGCGCACGAGCTCTGCAAGCTCTTCAACCTTACCTTTGCCTAAAAAGAATTTTGAACTGGGTTCGGAGCGAGTCCCGAAGAGATACTCAACGGGATCAGCACCGGCAGAGAGAGCCAGCTCTTCTAGTTCTCTAGGATTGTCATTCGCATTAGGTCCAGGAAAATCAATGTGGACGAGAATCGCTGTCTCGCCCGATTCGGGACGATCGAAAAACAATTAGAAACCTCAGTCAGCTGGCTTTTCGTCAACCTGAGGTAGTTTTACAGGACGAGATGGAACCACTGTCGAAACAGCGTGTTTGTAAACCATCTGGCTAACGGTGTTTTTAAGCAGAATGACAAATTGATCGAAAGACTCAATTTGGCCTTGTAGCTTGATGCCGTTTACTAGGAAGATTGATACTGGAACGCGCTCTTTGCGCAAAACGTTCAAGTAAGGGTCTTGTAGGGTTTGCCCTTTTTACATAGTCATCACCTTTAGAGTAATCGTTATTAAGACTCTACGACCGCCGCCCAATATTTCAGGCTCGAGACAATCCTCGATACAGCCATTACGTAGAGAGAAAATGATATTAGATTCGTGGAATCAATGCCAAAGTTTTCTTAAAAAGATTTTCACCAAAGGGATCAATCACCTCTGCACCCTGCCAGCTGCGCAACCATGTCATCTGACGTTTAGCTAGCTGACGTGTCGCTACCACTCCTTTATGGTGCATCTCTTGCCAATCCAACTCACCCTCCAAATACTGCCACATTTGGCGATAACCAACACAACGCATTGAAGGCAGATTCAGATTCAGATCCCCACGCTGACGAAGCCTAACCACTTCCGCCTCAAAGCCTTGCTCCAACATCAGCTTGAAACGCAGCTCAATACGCTGATGCAGTTGAGCGCGATCTTCTGGCATTAACGCGACGGGAATGAGGTTCCACGGCAACTCTAGGGCTTTCTGTTCCTGCCAGTGGCTATCAATACTTCGGCCTGTCATCAGAAAGACTTCCAATGCACGCTGGATTCGCTGTTGATCGTTGGGCCCCAAACGCTCACCCGAAGCCGGATCTAACTGAGCTAAGCGAGCGTGAACGGCCGGCCAACCCTCCTGCTCAGCCTGAGCCTCAATCTCCGCTCTGATCTCTGCATTGGCTTCGGGGAGTTTTGCCAACCCTTCTGCCAACGCCTTAAAGTAGAGAATGCTCCCCCCCACAAGAACAGGCAACTTGCCCTGCGCGTGTGCTTGATCGATTAATTGACGTGCATCCTCAGCAAAGTCTGAGGCTGAATAGACCTCTGTTGCATCTAAAATATCCACCAACGCATGCGGGTACTTTTCCAATGTCTCGCGATCAGGTTTGGCCGTACCAATATCCATCTCTCGGTATATAAGAGCACTATCAACACTGATAATCTCAACGTCCATATGATCAAACAGATTAAGGGCAAGGTCCGTTTTGCCTGAGGCTGTTGGCCCCATCAAAAAGAGTACTGGCAACTTTTCGGCCACTACTGCCCCCTTAGGAAGAGCTTATCCAGCTCATTCATGGTCATCTGCACATAGGTAGGACGGCCGTGGTTGCACTGACCACTTCGTTCAGTCGCTTCCATATCACGCAATAGAGCATTCATCTCTGGTAGCGTAAGCTGGCGGTTGGCCCGAACCGAGCCATGGCATGCCATGGTCGCCAACAGCTCATTAATGCTCTCTTCAATACGGCTGCTACTGCCATAAACCTTCATATCGGATAGAACATCACGAACCAAGAGCGAAACATCCGATCGAGCCAGTGCAACAGGCACTTCACGAATCACAACAGACTCTTGGCCCATTCGCTCAACAGAGAAGCCTAACTTAGCAAACACCTCGGAGCGCTCTTCAGCAATATCCACTTCGGCTTCACTTAAATTCAGAGTAACCGGAACCAATAGCGGCTGACTGCGCAATCCATCAGATTCCCATGCACTCTTCATTCGCTCGTAAACAATACGTTCATGCGCGGCGTGCATATCGACCAAGATGAGTCCTTCTGCAGTTTGGGACAAAATGTAGATGCCATGCAGTTGCGCCAATGCAAAACCCATTGGGGGAATATCTTGAGTCTCTGACGACGGGTTCAATGAACCATCCTGATTCAGTGTAGAGGTAGGATGAAGAGCCCCATAACCGGCTAGCTGCTGCTTCACCTCACCGGCTGATGGCGTTGCAGGTCGAACGTAATTAGAGAAGTTAATCCCTGAAGTGCTACTACCTAGCCCAGTACCTGAACCGGTTGACTGAAGTGAGATGCGCTGCTGATCAAACTGCTGCTGAATCGGTTGAGCCTGCCCCTGCAAAAGGGATGACACAGAGGTATCGCTGTTCTGTTCACCGGGACGCGTTTCCGCGATCACCCGGTGAATGGTACGGAATATGAAATCGTGAACTAAGCGCCCTTCTCGGAATCGAACTTCATGTTTGGTTGGGTGTACGTTGACATCAACCAGCGCCGGATCGAGCTCTAGATAGAGAACATAACAAGGGTGTCGACCGTTATAGAGAACGTCTGCATAGGCTTGGCGAATAGCATGAGTCACCAGTTTGTCACGAATGATACGTCCATTAACAAAGAAATATTGCTGATCAGCTTGCGAGCGTGAATAGGTTGGCAAACCGATCCAACCCCACAATCTGAGACCTGAAGCTTCTGCACTGATGTCTAAGCTGAGTGCATTATCAATAAAGCCAGATCCTAACAGTGAGGCTATACGGCGCTCTCGCATCTGCTCACTGTTGGCCGGCTTCAGTTGATGCACCACACGGTTGTTATTGCTGAGCTGAAACTGAAGATCGAAACGACTCAATGCTAGACGTTTAACCACCTCTTCAAGGTGTCGATACTCAGTATTCTCTGTCTTCAAAAATTTACGGCGCGCAGGGGTATTAAAGAACAGGTCGCGCATCTCAACGGTTGTCCCTTGCGGATGAGCTGCAGGTGATACCTCAGCGACCATGTCCCGCCCCTCCGCCTTGACCTGCCAGGCGCTATTATCATCGACTGAGCGCGACGTGAGAGTTAAACGAGAGACCGAACTGATACTGGCCAGTGCCTCACCGCGAAAGCCGAGGCTTGCCACCGCTTCAAGATCCTCAAGCGCTGTGATCTTTGAAGTCGCATGACGACTCAACGCCAGTGGCAGATCCTCTTTATCGATCCCCTTACCATCATCACGAATACGGATCAGCTTCACACCGCCCTGTTCAACCTCGACCGAGATCTTTTCTGCACCCGCATCGATGGCATTTTCCAAAACCTCCTTGACGACGGATGCGGGGCGTTCTACCACTTCACCGGCAGCGATCTGGTTGGCTAACTGCGGCGATAAAAGATGTATTCGACTGCTCATATTAACCTGCAGGTATCTTTAGAACCTGACCTACTCTAATACGATCAGACTTCAAATTATTATAACGACGCAGTGCGTCCAAACTGACGCCATTACGCTCGGCAATCATTGAGAGACTGTCACCCGGAACCACTTTATGGCTACGATTAATATCCTTAGGCATTTTCCCCTGAGCCTTCAAAGAGGCGACAAGCGTAGCCGCGGGCGGGCGCTTCCAAAAATGACTAATAATGCCGTCCGCAATCGCTTTCGCCATCCGCTTTTGGTACTTAGGATCACGAAGCTTTTTAGCCTCTTGTGAATTCGAAATGAAGCCCGTTTCAACAAGAATGGAGGGGATGTCAGGAGATTTAAGCACCACAAACCCCGCTTTCTCCACGTAGCTTTTGTGCATTTTGGCAAAGCGCGCGATGTTCTGATGAACCGCTAGCGCCACCTCTGAGCTACTGGTACGCGCATAGGTCATCGACATATCCAGCAGCACACTGGCGAGCGTCTCATCTTTATCTTCAAGACTGACACTACCGACACCGCCGATTAAATCAGCTGCGTTCTCTTTTTTCGCCAGCCAACGACCCATCTCACTGGTGGCACCGCGGTTTGAAAGAACCCAGACAGAGGCTCCACGTGCCCGCTTATTTTGTGCGGCGTCTGCATGAATCGATACAAACAGGTCGGCATTTTTTTGGCGCGCTTTCTTGGTACGATCACGAAGGCGGATAAAGTAATCACCGGTTCGTGTTAGCTCAGCACGAAAGCCCGGCTGCTGATCAATCAGCTTTTTAACCTCTTTGGTGATGGCGAGAACAACCTGCTTCTCTTTAAGGCGTCCGGGGCCAAGCGCACCCGGATCTTCGCCACCATGCCCCGCATCTAATACAACAACAATTTCGCGCTGTCCTATAGGCAGTGTCACAGGCTTAGGCGGCGCAGTGGGTTTTAATTGCGCTCCACCTTGATGTGCCAGGTCGATTACCAATCGATCCCCATACTTCTCATTTGGCGCTAACGTAAAACTCGAGGGTTTCACCGGTTGCGATAGATCTAGAACGATACGCAACTTATCACTCTGTTCACCGGTTCGAATGCGACTGATAGGACTTCCCGTCAAATCAACGGTACTAAAATTGGATTTCGCTCGACCCTTGGGTATATCAATAACAATTCGATCCGGATTATCGAGGGTAAACAGGGAGTGTTCGGTGGAGCTATCCAGATCAAAGACCAATCGAGTGCTGTCAGGCGACTGCCACAAGCGCAAACTATCAACCGAAGCAGCCCAAGAGAGCAGAGGAAGCACTAACAGAGCGCAACCAAAGAAGAGTCTCTTAAACTGATTCAACGCTGATTGATTCCTTAATAACATCATTAAGCCTTAACAGACCTCAACTCTTGGAGTCTCTGCACAATGGATTGACCTAACTCGGTGCGAGCGTAGATTGTTATTTTACGTCCCAATGCTTCGGGTTCAAGGAAGAGATCTAGATCAGCTGCCGGCAAGAAACCTTCGCCCTTCTCTGACCACTCCACCAAACAGAGCGAACTGTTCTCAAAATAGTCGCGAATCCCCATATACTCGAGCTCTTCAGGATCACCCAAGCGGTAAAGGTCGAAGTGATAGACCCTACGATCATCAAACTCATAAGGTTCTACCAACGTGTAGGTAGGACTCTTCACTGCGCCTTGATGGCCTAACGACTGAATTACACCACGTGCGAGGGTCGTCTTACCCATGCCAAGGTTGCCATGCAGAAAGAGGACCCCCGAACTCATTGCACGGGAAATCAATGCACCAGCAGCGATTGTTTCAGCCTCATCTGCAAGAGACCATGAGATCGATTGTGTCACGAATTCATTACCCTAATAAACTTCTGATATGAGGAAGAAGGTCTGTCGCAATCAACCCTCTTTCACCCTCGGCACTGGCCATATCACCCGCTTTAGCATGGAGCCAAACACCTATCTGCGCAGAATCTAACAGAGAGTAGCCCTGCGCCAAAAACGTTGCGATGATACCAGAAAGCAGATCCCCCATCCCAGCCGTTGCCATACCTGGATTGCCTAGGTTGCAGATAAAGGCTTTATGACCATTGCAGACAATGCTGCCGGCACCTTTTAACACGATGACACCACCCAACTGGCTCTGAAGCGCAAATGCACTCCCGACAGGGTCAGACTGGACTTCTGCTATAGAACAGCCCAACAATCTAGCAGCCTCACCGGGGTGTGGCGTAAAGACAGCATGAGGATGAAAACCAACTTTATTCTGTGCAATAAGGTTCAGTGCATCCGCATCCACCACAGTCGGTTTATCTAAAGAGTTGACCCTTTCTAAACAGCTGAGAGCCCAATCGCTCTGTCCCAAACCTGGCCCTATCGCGATGGCATCCATGGATTGAATCATCGACTCAAAGGCCGCAATGTCACTGGCTAAACGCACCATCACCTCTGGCGTACGAGAGAGCATCGCTGTGACCGCCGATTCACTATTGGTCAGTAGCGTGACCCGCCCCGCCCCTGTTCTGAGCGCAGCTTCACTCGATAGCATCGGTGCTCCGCCAAACCCAAAATCACCGCCAATTACTACGAGGGACCCTTGACTGCCTTTGTGCGCAGCGCGATTCAGTGGAGCCATTTGGCTCAATGGTTCAGAGATCAATTGACTCTGTGACTCTGGGAAGAGCTCTGCTGGCACGCCCAAGCTATCCACCATCACACGACCAACATAGTCACGCGCTTGATTGATAAACATCCCCTGCTTGGGAGCGATAAAGGTCAAGGTCGCATCGGCCTTAACGGCAGAACCCAAGACAGATCCAGTATCAGCCGACAGGCCTGATGGGATATCCAAAGAAAACACAGGCCTTTGCTGCCGGTTAATCCAATGAATAACAGCAGCTGAGTCTGAGCGAACCTCGCCATTTAGACCGATCCCTAGCAGAGCATCAACGATGAGATCTGACTCATCAGTAAGAGCACTATCAAAAGGGTGTTTTGGAAGGTCATCAGGCAGGTCATTCCACGCCTCCAGAGCTTCACCGGTTAGCTGAACTTCAAAATCAGTGCTCGCCAGAGTGATTGTCACAGCGTGACCTGACTTAAACAGCAGTTTGGCTAACGCCAGTCCATCTCCACCATTATTGCCGGCACCACATACAAGATTAAACGAGCTGGCCTTCGGATAGAGTCGTGTGATCCAGTGTTGCGCCGATCGTGCAGCACGACACATCAATTGATAACCTGGTATCGGCATAGACTCAATGGCCAAGCGATCAATCACTTTGCATTGAGCGGCAGTAAAGAGCGAAGAGCCAATTGGGGACTCATTCATTCGAAGCACTCCTGATGCTGACTTAATTAACGTATAGTAACACCTCATCATGAAAACAAACTGATAATGACTCGCGTGCACAAGATCGAACTGTCCAATATTGCTGAAGGTTTAAAAGAGAGAGCGAAGCAGCTTGGTTTTCAGCAGTGTGCAATCACCCTGCCAGATCTACACCATGAAGCGAGCCACCTACGTTGCTGGCTGGATAAGCACTACCAGGGTGAAATGGGGTTTCTTGCCGAGCATTTCGAAAAACGAATCGACCCAACCCTGCTGGTTGAAGGCACTCAGCGCGTTGTTCTACTGCGTATGGACTACCTTCCTGCCGATGTCAGCCTGTTCAAAACGTTGACCAATGCCGACAAGGGTTACATAGCACGTTACGCATTGGGGCGTGATTATCACAAGTTGATTCGAAAACGCATTAAACAGCTAGGACAGTGGTTAGAGGAACAGTGCCAAACCTCTATTAACTTCCGCCCTTTTGTAGACAGTGCCCCAATCTTAGAGCGCCCTCTTGCGCGTGACGCGGGGTTGGGCTGGATCGGCAAAAACACACTGCTACTCAATCAAACTGCAGGGTCTTGGTTTTTTTTAGGCTCACTATTTACCGATGTCGAGCTGCCCATCGACCCACCCGAAACGGCTTCACACTGCGGTTCATGCACCGCTTGTTTGGATGTTTGTCCCACCAATGCATTCCCCAAACCCTATGAATTGGATGCCCGACGATGCATCTCCTATTTGACCATAGAGTACTCTGGAAGCATTCCCCTAGAGTTACGCCCGCTGATGGGCAATCGCATCTTTGGCTGTGACGATTGCCAACTGGTCTGCCCGTGGAACCGTTTTGCTCAGCACACCCAAGAGGGTGATTTCTCGCCACGCCATCAACTCGACGATATCGATCTGATTGAGCTGTTTCAGTGGAGCGAAGAGACGTTTTTGCAAAAAACTGAAGGGTCAGCCATTCGCAGAACGGGCTACCAGGGATTTAAACGAAACATTGCGGTAGCCCTAGGCAACAGTAAGGGTGGTGACAGAGTCATTGAGCTGCTTGAAGCTTGTTTAGCCTCTAACGAGAGCGCGCTAATAAAAGAGCACGCTCAATGGGCGGTTGAGCATTTAAGAAATCGAACGGCCGATGCGAACGCACTGAAAATTATCGATTTCCCACTTGCTCAGCGCTTGGACCCCCAAAACTGATCAATATGCCCGAATGAGTTCAGGACTGTCATTAATGAGTTCAGGACTGTCATTAATGAGTTCAGGACTGTCATTTAAACCTGTAAAAAGTGCTCTCGATAGACTTTTAACTCTTCAATGGAGTCACGAATATCATCCAGGGCTAAATGAGCCCCCTTTTTAACCACCTTGTCGGTCACATCAGGGCGCCAGCGGCGTGCTAGCTCCTTCAAAGTGCTGACATCCAGATTACGGTAGTGGAAGAAGGCTTCTAGCTCAGGCATGTAGCGATGCAAAAACTTACGATCTTGATGGATAGAGTTTCCACAAATTGGGGAAGCCCCCTGATCGACATGCTCTTTCAAAAACGCCAACATCTGCTGTTCTGCTTCGGACTCACTGGTACGGCTCTGTTTAACTCGCTCAGTCAAACCTGAGCCACCATGCTGCTTGGTATTCCACTCATCCATGGCATCAAGCAGTGCATCGGATTGATGAACGGTAATCACAGGACCTTCGGCAAGAGTGTTCAATTCAGAGTCGGTCACAATCGCAGCCATCTCAATGATGCGCTCACGCTCGACATCCAGACCCGTCATCTCTAGATCGATCCAGATAAGATTATCTTGTCGTGACATGCCAAAGCTCCCTTTAAAGTGTCTAATCTTTTATGAACAAAGTATGATGCACAGTATACCGACTAACACAGCGATTTAGCAGAGATTGAATGGCGCAACGTAAAGTTAATCGCCGCCAGGCATGGCGTATTAAGAAGATTCAAGAAGAGCGTGCCGCTCGAGCCAATAAACGTGACACTCAAATCGACTCACAACTCGAAGGGGGCGATTTAGGTGCCGAACAGCGTGGCCTGATCATCTCGCACTACGGAAAACAGGTCGATATTGAAGCCTTAGATGGCGATCGTCGCGGTGAAATCATTCGCTGCCATATGCGTACCCACCTAGGGCAATTGGTGACCGGGGATAGAGTGATCTGGCGTCCCTCCCCCGATGCGGGTGTGGTCGTCGCTGTTGAGGATCGCCACTCTGAACTTAAGCGCCCAAACAATCATGGTGAGTTGAAGCCAGTCGCAGCCAACATCGATGCAATATTAATAGTCATCGCCGTCGAACCCCATGCGCACGCCAACCTGATTGATCGTTACTTAGTTGCCTCTGAACTCTCTGGCATAGAGCCTATTATTGTCTTAAATAAGACCGATCTACTCGATGACAAGCATCGTGAACGATTGATACCTCTTCTGGATAGCTATGCCGAAATTGGCTACCGCACCATCTATGCATCCACAGAGAACTCCAACGGCTTAGATGAGCTGCACGAGTTCTTAAAAGATCGCACGACCGTCTTTGTTGGACAGTCTGGTGTGGGTAAATCGTCGCTGGTCAATGCGCTACTGCCTGGCGTTGATCTGAAAGTGGGCGCCCTATCTGAGTCGAATCGAACCGGGAAACATACAACGACCACTGCTCGTCTATTCCACATACCCGAAGGGGGCGATCTCATCGACTCTCCTGGCATCCGTGAATTTGGTCTATGGCACATTGATCCTAACGATCTGATTGACGGATTTAAGGAGTTTCGCCAGGTCACTGGCCACTGCAAGTTCAGAGACTGTAAGCACGAACAGGAACCTGGCTGTGCCTTCTATGATGCGATCGATATGGGCGTCATCAGCGAGCAGCGTTTTTTCAGTTATAAACAGATTTTGGACTCCATGTTGGAGTCTGACTTCACGGTTCGATAGTGAAAAAGCCCTAGCTCAGGTATCATCTCTACTCAATTTAAAGAATCACTCAGGCGGAGTTTTTAGTGAAAGATAAACTGTTCATTCTGTTTCAATACATCGTGCCACAGCACTTGTTATCACGTGCCATTGGTCGCCTAGCTGAGTGCACAAATAGTCGTATTAAGAACTGGATTATTCAACGATTTATTAAACAGTTTAACGTCGATATGAGTGAAGCAGAGCGCCAGCAACCGGAACAGTTCATCAACTTCAATGACTTCTTCACTCGCGCACTTAAAGAGGGAGCTAGACCGATCGCTGAGGGCGAGGATGTCGTAGTTTCACCGGCTGACGGGGCAATCTCAGAGATGGGTACCCTTCAATATGGGCGTATTTTGCAAGCAAAGGGACATAGTTACAGCGCTGTTTCTCTGCTGGGTGGTTGTACCGAGCGAGCAAAACCCTTCATCAATGGCGAGTTCGCGACCATCTACCTATCACCAAAAGATTACCACCGCGTACACATGCCAGTAGCCGGTGCACTTAAAGAGGCCTACTACGTTCCTGGTGATCTTTTCTCGGTCAACCAAACCACAGCCAACAATGTTGACAGCCTGTTTGCTCGTAATGAACGCCTAGTCTGTCTATTTGAGACAGAGCGAGGCCCAATGGCGATGGTACTCGTCGGCGCAATGATTGTTGCCGGTATAGAGACCGTCTGGAGTGGCCAGGTAGCCCCTCTCAAAAAAGAGGCTATGAAACTGTTTAGCACAGAAGCTGACGCCCCTCTTCTACTGGAGAAAGGTGCAGAAATGGGCCGATTCAAACTCGGTTCAACGGTGATCCTTCTCTACCCTGAAGGCGTAATCAATTGGCGCGACCATCTAGCGGCCGGCGCACCGGTCAAGATGGGTGAAGTCATTGCCCATCAAACAGAGTCTTAAGTGATACCACAACCCTTTTTAGTGAGCTGAGCTATGAACATTGCGATAACGGATGCCAAACTGTTCTCCGTCGAAGGCGTTGATGCAGCCTCTTTTTTACAAGGCCAGCTAACCGCCGATGTGGCTGCACTTAACATCGGTGAGCACCTCATCGCCGCACACTGCTCAATTAAGGGAAGCATGGTTGGGCTTTTCAGAGTCATGCGCATCAGTGACGAATGTTTTTGGCTGCGGGTCCATCAAGAGATCGCCGAGAGCGCCTTTAACAACCTAAAGAAATACAGCATCTTTTCCAAGGTGCAGCTTAATTTCATAGATAGCGCCAATGGGTTTTGCCTATCGAGCGACTATTTAGAGCCTGTTAAAAGTTCTGAAAGTGACCGATCCTTTGCGGCTCAAATCGATGCCGAGCACGTTGAGTTCTGGACCACCGATCTTGAAGTACAAAATAGATTGGCCAAGGATGCTACCGGCTCATTAGAGGATTGGTATGAGATCAATGTCCGCGCTGGCATCTTCGATTTAAGAGAGGCCACCCAAGAGACATTCATTCCTCAGATGTGTAATTTACAAGCCATTGATGGCGTCAGCTTCAGTAAGGGGTGTTACACCGGTCAGGAGATAGTAACCCGTCTACAGCATCGCGGTATTTTGAAAAAAGCGATGTACGGGTTCACGCTACCGCAGGGCCATTCCATCAGCATTGGGGAGCCACTGTTTAATGCTGACCAAGTTGAGGTCGGCAGCGTAGTACTGACTAGCTCAACTGATCAAACCTCTCTACTTGCTGTCATTCAACAGTCAGAAAAAGAGGGTGCGATTTTTACAGAGAGTGGCGCAGCCCTAAACGCTTTGGAACTACCTTACACCTTAGATCCCAAGCTATTTGAATCCAAGCGTTAGCCATCAACCGAACAGATCTGCTTGTCCTATCACCGGCAGCTCCCAGTTGATCTCAGAAAACCCCTTCTCAGCGAGCCAACTGTTGGCTTTAGAAAACGGCTGACTACCAAAAAAGCCTCGGTGTGCTGATAGTGGCGAAGGGTGAGGTGATTGAATCACCAGATGCTTTGCCTGATCGATCATGCTCGTCTTTTTCTGAGCATAGCTTCCCCAGAGGATAAACACCGTGCCCATGGAGTGTTCGTTAACCTGCTGAATGATACGATCGGTGACACTCTCCCAACCCTTGCCTTGGTGTGCATTGGCGTTGCTATCCTCTACCGTAAGGACCGCATTGAGTAAAAGGACTCCCTGCTCTGCCCAGGCTTCAAGAAAACCATGTTCTGGGGCAGCGATCCCTAAATCACTACTCAACTCTTTGTAGATATTCCTCAGCGATGGTGGCACTTGAATACCAGGTAAGACAGAGAAACTTAAACCATGCGCCTGGCCTGCCTGATGATAAGGGTCTTGGCCAAGAATGACGACGCGTGTCGACTCTAGCGGGGTCAACTCCAAAGCACGAAACCACTGATCTTGAGGTGGGTATATTGTGACACCCTCAGCTGTTCGTTGATCCAGAAACGCCATAAGAGATTGATAGCTTGGTGTCTCGGATATCTCTTTCAGCAGCTGCTGCCAACCCTTAGAAAGCATCGGCACCTACCTTGAATGCGACTGATTAAAGCTAAGTTCGGCTGAGCTTTTTATGACTCGCCCGAAAAAGGGTGAGTAGTATCGAACCTTGCCAGGCGCATGTGAGAAGTAGCCTGAGATAATGACGATCAGACAGAACAGCACCGTTGTCAGGTGAGGAGCGTTCATCGCTAACAACAGTAGAAAAATTTTAGTAATGACTGCCAAACCCCGCAGTTGAATCAACCAAATTGCATCAACGTAGAGTTCGACCAGTAGCATTAAGGAGCCAGTCGTCAGCGCCAGTATGGCATAGGGCCGCCAAAGCGATTCGGGTAAGTCGTACAAGAAAAAGCCCGCAAAACCTGCAATCCCAAAAAGGTGCAGAGTTCGCAGGCTTATACTGAGATAGCGCTTCGCTGTGAAGTCACGTTTCTGTTTGGGAAACAGCCTCGACAACACAGCAAAACCCTTCTGTACGCTTAATTGCGCTTAAGCGCGTGGACGCATTGCAGGGAATAGAATGACGTCACGAATCGATGGTGAGTCAGTCAGTAGCATCACCAAACGGTCAATACCGATCCCTTCACCTGCTGTTGGTGGCAGTCCATACTCAAGTGCCGCAACGAAATCAGCGTCAAAGTGCATCGCCTCATCATCGCCTGCATCTTTCTCAGCGACCTGTTTGCGGAAACGTTCAGCTTGATCTTCAGCGTCATTCAACTCCGAGAAGCCATTTGCTAGCTCACGACCCGCGACGAAGAACTCGAATCGATCGGTCACAAATGGGTTGTCGTCACTTCGACGAGCGAGAGGAGAGACCTCGGTAGGGTATTCTGTAATGAAGGTTGGTTGCTGCAGAAGGTGTTCAACGGTCTCTTCAAAAATCTCAATCTGGATTTTACCCAGACCCCAGCTATCTTTTACGTCGATGTCCAGACGCTCGGCAATCTGACGAGCGGCATGTTCATTCGCCAATGCTTCCGCTGTGATATCAGGGTTGTACTGCAGAATGGCATCAAATACTGACAATCGGGTAAACGGCTTAGCAAGGTCGTACTCAAACGTCTCTAGCACCTCACCCTCTTCATTACGAACCGTATTGATGATGGTTGTTGTGCCTAGCACCTGCTGTGCAACGGTACGAAGCATCTCTTCCGTTAGGTCCATTAGATCTTTGTAATCAGCATACGCCTGATAGAACTCGATCATGGTGAACTCTGGGTTGTGACGTGTTGAGAGACCCTCATTACGGAAGTTACGGTTGATCTCAAATACGCGCTCGAAACCACCGACAACCAGGCGTTTCAGGTAGAGCTCTGGCGCGATGCGAAGATACATATCGATATCAAGTGCGTTGTGGTGTGTCACAAAAGGACGAGCCGATGCACCACCAGGAATCGCCTGAAGCATTGGCGTTTCCGCTTCAAGGAAACGGCGCTCACTTAAGAACTGACGAATCGCGGCAATCACCTTAAAACGCGTCTCAAACACATCACGTGATTCAGGGTTAGTAATCAGATCAACATAACGCTGACGGTAGCGCATTTCAGTATCTTGAAGCCCTTTGTGTTTATCTGGCAGTGGGCGCAAGCTCTTTGTCAGCAACTGGTACTCTGCCATATCAACGTAGAGATCACCTTTACCTGACTTGTGCAATTCACCGCTAATGCCGACGATATCACCAAGGTCTAGCTGCTTAGCAAAGCTACGAGCCTCTTTGTTAACGTACGCCTGGATGCGGCCAGACATATCTTGGATCACCATGAACGCGCCACGGTTGAGCATCACTCGACCGGCAATAGAGACCTTAATGCCTGCAGCTTCTAGCTCCTCTTTGCTCTTCTCACCGTGTTCAGACTGCAGATCCTCTGCGTAGCTGTCGCGACGAAAAGTGTTAGGGAAGGCTTGGCCCTGCTCACGCAGTGCAGAGAGTTTTTCACGGCGCTCTGCAATCAAGCGGTTTTCATCAAGCTGTGTGTTATCAGACATGGTGTCTATTTCCTGTGTTAACTTTTAGAGACCAGCTTTTAAGCTAGCTTCAATAAACATATCCAGATCGCCGTCGAGCACGCGATCACAATTCGACGATTGAACGCCAGTGCGAAGATCTTTGATACGCTGATCATCCAGTACGTAACTGCGAATCTGACTACCCCAACCGATATCGGCTTTAGTATCTTCAACCTCTTGGGCAGCCTCACGACGTTTCAGCATCTCCATTTCGTAAAGCTTGGAGCGTAACTGCTTCATACAGTTATCTTTGTTCTGGTGCTGCGAACGCTGCGACTGACTCTGTACAACAATTCCAGATGGACCGTGGGTAATACGGACCGCCGACTCAGTTCGGTTGACGTGCTGACCGCCTGCACCGGATGCACGATAGACATCGACACGAAGATCCGCTGGATTAATGTCGATCTCAACATTGTCGTCGATCTCAGGAGAGACGAAGACAGATGAGAAAGAGGTATGGCGGCGACCACCAGAGTCAAATGGGCTCTTACGAACGAGACGGTGAACACCCGTTTCTGTTCTTAGCCAACCGAAGGCGTACTCACCCTCAAAACGAATCGTTGCAGATTTAATACCGGCCACGTCACCGTCAGACACTTCCATCAACTCGGTTTTAAAGCCTTTGCTCTCACCCCAACGAAGGAACATTCGAAGCATCATATTGGCCCAATCCTGAGCCTCGGTACCACCCGAGCCCGCCTGAATATCTAAAAAAGCGTTACTTGAATCCGCTTCACCCGAGAACATACGGCGAAACTCAAGTTGCGATAACATGCCGCCTAGACGCTCAACTTCACTGCGAACCTCTTCAACGGTATCTTCGTCATCCTCTTCAACTGCCATCTCCAGCAGTTCAAGGCAATCAGCAGTCCCCTCAGTCAGCTCATCGATGGTCTTAATCACAGACTCAAGGCTCGATCGTTCGCGACCTAGCTTTTGTGCATGCTCTTGATCATTCCAAATATTGGGATCTTCAAGCTCACGCTCAACCTCTTCAAAGCGCTCAAGCTTCTCGTCATATTCGAGATAGCCACGCAACTCTTTAGTGCGTTCGGCATACTCTTTAAGGCTGTTAACAATCGGATTAATTTCCATAGTCGAGCAAATGTCCAAAAGGTCTTAAAAAAGGGGGCACATTTTACAGGATTTATCCTCACCTTTAAATCACCGTCTCGGCCTTTATTTCAACGTTTTTCATGCACCTCTATTGAGATAACGGACAAGCTAGTCCATCGTATGGGAATGACAAATTTTATCGATTTAACAGGCACCCTATATGGCTACCTAGCGGTACTCACCTTCCTTGTCGGGTACTATTTTGTGATCAGCGAAGACCGCACTCACCTAGCCAAATCCAAGCCGATGATGGTGGCCGCTGGTTTTATCTGGTTATTAGTCGGCCTTAGCTATTCCATCAATGGCCAACCAGAGCAAGCTGGCGCACTACTGGAACAGACCCTGCTTGAGTACGCAGAGCTTTTTCTGTTCCTGCTCAGCGCCATGACATTTATCCACGCCCTTGAGGAGCGCCACCTATTTTTGGCATTGCGTAGCTGGCTGATTGCTAGAGACTTTTCCCTAAGAACCGTGTTCTGGGTCACGGGTGGGTTGACCTTTGTCCTATCCCCCATTGCTGACAACCTCTCGACAGCGCTACTGATGGGCTCAGTAGTGATGGCTGTTGGCACCAGAACAGCGTCGTTCGTAGTGCTCGGCTTGATCAACGTGGTTATTGCCGCCAATGCAGGGGGCGTTTTCTCCCCCTTCGGCGATATTACTTCACTGATGGTTTGGCAGCAGGAGAAACTAAAATTCCTTGAATTTACCCATCTTATTGTTCCCGCACTGATCAGCTGGTTCGTGCCTGCTCTAGTGCTTAACCATTATCTTCCGACAGGCCCAGCGCAACTCCCGCATGAACAACAATCCATGAAGTCTGGAGCGATCGGCATGCTGATACTCTTTTTAGCCACGATAACGGCGTCAGTGTTAATCCATTCACTTCTGAAATTACCCCCGGTAATTGGAATGATGACGGGGCTAGGCGCGTTAAAGATTTATGGATACCTATTGTCAAAACAGGATCCTCTGTTGCAAGAGAGTGAATTGCGTGGACACCACATGGGTGCGATGACAAAACACCTCAAAGGGGATCACGGTGAAGTCGTCATGCGTTTTGATAATTTCCGAGTGGTTGAACGCGCCAGCTGGGATACATTAATGTTCTTCTATGGCGTTGTACTGAGCGTTGGTGGTTTAGCTGCCCTGGGCTATTTAGCCCTGATCTCAACGTCGCTTTACGGCAACTTTGGAGAGACCACCACCCATCTAATCATCGGCCTAAGCTCCTCATTGATCGATAACATACCCGTGATGTACGCCATTCTGAGCATGGATATGCCGATGTCGACTAACCAATGGCTATTGGCGACCCTCTGTATTGGCATTGGTGGCTCTCTGCTATCGATTGGCTCAGCGGCAGGTGTGGCTCTGATGGGCCAGGCGAATGGCATCTACACTTTCAGAGCCCACCTCAAATGGAGTTGGGCGATACTCCTTGGGTATGCACTATCAACCGGATACCATATAGTTTTTACATTGTGATTTTGTATTCATTAGCGAGCTTATCAACATGCAGAAAAAAATTGTCACCGTCTGGGATCTAAGCACTCGACTCTTTCACTGGCTTCTTGTCGTGCTATTTGGTTTGAGTTGGTTAAGTGCCGAGCTGGGTGGCAACTGGATGATCTGGCACACTCGCTTTGGATTTGTAGCTGCAGGCTTAATCACATTCCGCATTATTTGGGGAGTGATTGGCAGCGACTCCTCTCGATTCTCTCAGTTCGTAAAACGCCCAAGCAGCGTCATAGCCTACCTCAAGGGAGAGGGGCAAAGAGACTACAACACACACAACCCTGCTGGCGCACTCAGTGTTATCGCCCTATTAGGGTTAATATCACTGCAAGTGACGACGGGGCTGTTTAGTAACGATGACATTTTTATTGAAGGGCCATTAGCCTATCTAATCTCTTACGACGCTCAACTAGCGATGACGGAACTGCATGAGGCGATTTTTAATCTATTGATTTTGTTTGTCGCCCTGCATCTTGCTGCCATTATTTGGTATCAACGTTTCAAAGGTGAAAAACTGGTGCAAGCCATGCTGCATGGTAGAAAGGAGAGTGAAGAGGAAGCACCTAAGATTCGAGGCGGCATTCCTCTTTTTGTAGCAATCCTAGTAGGAGCGACTGTCAGCGCACTCCTATTTTGGATCTGATTAAAGGGTTAACGTTTCTCGCGGTAGTTGTCGTGACACCCTTTGCAGGATTTCGCGACAGCACCAAAGGCTGCTTTGGCACCCGCCAATTCACCACCAGATACGGCGACTAGCTTTTCAGCGGCTTCAGTCATAGTAACAAAGCGCTGATTGACATCATCTAAATTCTCCCAAAGCTCATCTTTAGCAGACGTCTCACCAAAATCAGAACCTTCGATAAACCCCTCAGCAGCAAGCGGCGCAACCGCTAAGAACGACTTAGCGTGATGAGCAAATTGCTCTGCATCATAATCAACCTTACCGCGAACCATGGCACCCATAGCACCAAAGTGCCAACCGTAGGCTTTAAAGATCCCTTGGCGATATTCAATAGCATCTTCCGCTCGATCAGCCTGTGCCAAAGGCGCAGCCAATAAAGCACAAGACAAAGTCGTTAAAACAACTTTCTTCAAAGACATAATCTCTCTCCGAGTTAACACTTAAACTTACAATTGTGGATAGATCAGATTGAGCCAACGCTCAACACGGTCTTTTGTTTCAAAGGACTGTGTATCCTCATCCAAGGCCAAACCCACGAAGGCAGTCTCACAAGGAGTTAGCGCTTTTGAGGACTCAAAATCATAACCTTCAACAGGCCATTCACCAATCAGCTTAGCACCCTTTTGTGAAACCTGTGTGGCAACAGTACCCATCGCATCAAGAAACCAATCGCCATATCCCAATTGATCACCCAATCCAAACAGTGCTACGCGTTTGCCACTGAAGTCGATTTCACAAAAACTCGACCAGACTTCTTCGAAATCTTCTTGTAACTCACCAAAGTTCCAGGTGGGTACACCAATAATCAGTGACGAAGCCTGTTCAACATCGGCATTAATCATGGTATCGATTGAGATTAGCTTTAGAGGCACCTCCCCTGGCCAGCGCTCAACCATGAGTTGCGCTACGCGTTCAGTATTGCCTGTAGTACTTCCGTAAATGAGAGGGATCAAAAACTATTTGCCACCCATCGATTGAGAGGCAATTTTTTGAATCTCCTCTTGGGCGTTTTGAACCGTTTTCATATTCTGCTCAGCAGCCGCTTTAAGTGCAGCCTCTAAGCGCTGTGTATACTCTTTTTGCGCTTCGATGAACTCTTCTGGTGATTTTAGACCCTGAAGTGAATTAGCCTGATTCATCGTCGCTTGGATACACTGCTGGGTGTACTCAATCTGCTGATTGGTAATGCGCTGTAGCATCTCTTGCTGAACCTTCGCCAACTCTTGAAATGATTCAACACTCTGTTCGAACAGCTTTGTCATATCTTGAAACATTTGATAATCCTCAATGTCCATTTAAATTGACAGGTTTAACCTGCGCTACATCAAACATTACGTTACTCATAATAGAAATTCAGAGCAAGCGCTGTGGATTATGCAGTGAAAAGGTTATGATAGCGCCACTTTGATAACACTAACGGTTATTGACCATTAATTTGTTGGAATAGAATAGGAGGTCAGGTTTGACCAAAGCTCGTCTATTATCACTAGCCTTTGCATTGGCTCTTCCAGTCATGTCTGTTGAAGCCGCATCCATCATCGCAGCTGAGCGCGCCATTCAGTCAGCCGATTACACCAAAGCCCTTGAAGAGCTTAAGCCTCTAGCCAAAGAGGGTGATTTAGATGCTCTCTATCTAATGGGTACGCTGTACCGTGATGGCCAAGGTGTTGAAAAGAGCAAAGAGGATGCCAAGCAGTACTTCAGCAGTGCCGCTCGCCAGGGCCACCTAAAGAGTATCAACGCCCTTCGCGTCATGCGAAATGAGGTATACCTTGCCGAGTTCACACAACTTCTTCCTAAAGCGGAAGCGGGTGATGCCGATGCACAAAACCGAATTGGTGAAATGTACGAATTTGGCCAAGGCGTAGAACGCGACCTAAATCTTGCCCTGCAATGGTTTGATAAAGCCTCTCACAATGGCTCACTGATCGGGCTTCACAACTTGGCTAGAAGCTACAACTTCGGAAGCGGGACCGAGCAAAACTTTGCACAGGCTGAGAAGCTGTACCTGCAAGCTGCGGAATCGGGATACACTGAATCGATGTTCTTCTTAGGCACGCTGTACGCTACGGGTAATGGTAATGACCTTTCAGTAAATCCAGACATTACTGCTTACGCATGGATGAAAGCGGCAGCCAATGCTGGCTCAACGACGGCTCAAACCATTGAGGCACGCCTGCTGATGAAACTGTCTGATACCGAACAGAGCGAAGCCAAAGCACTTGCTGACAAGCTCTCACAGCAGTACATAAAATAACCAATATCAGATGGGCCATGAAGAGCGCTACGGCGCTCTTTTTTATAAGTGGAATATTTTTGATAACTTATTTGTATATAAAATCACCAAACATTCTTGGAAGAGTTATTAAAAGATCATTAGTATTGCCACTCCTAAAAGGAGTCGAGCATGAATACTTTAAACACGACATCTACAGACTTTAAAACCCAGCTTCTTGAGCCAAACAAGCTATTCTGGCTTATGCTCTCTTCTGCTTTGTTGATTGCTTCCGCTGTTTATGTGTTTAATGAGCACGACACATTTGAACTACTTGCTCTCATTTTAGGTGCAGCCCTAGGTGTCTGTTTGCTTCAAGCTTCATTTGGTTTCACGACCGCATGGAGAGAGCTTATCTCTAAACGTCGTGGTGCGGGCATCCGCGCTCAGATGATCATGCTCTCCCTGAGTGTACTGCTATTTTTCCCGACCCTGGCCTCAGGCGAGCTGTTTGGTCAATCGGTCACAGGATTTGTTAGACCTCTCGGCCTCTCCGTTGTTGCCGGCGCGTTCATGTTCGGTGTAGGTATGCAGATCGCAAGTGGCTGTGCTTCGGGTAATCTTTACCATCTTGGCGGTGGACAACTGAGAGCCATTCCCGTCATGGCAGGCTTTAGTGCCGGTGCGCTATGGGCAACAGCTGACTATGAGTGGTGGACAACCTTGCCACAACTAGCGCCCATTGGATTGATCGAACTGCTGGGTCCAATCACCGCCATCGGTCTAAACCTGCTGTTATTCACTGCTATCTATCAGTTCACTAAACGTCTTGAAATTAAAGCTCACGGCTCGCTTGAAGAGTGTCAAAGTACTGGCACGACCAGCTTTGCAAGCAAACTGATTGCTGGACCCTGGCCACTGATTTGGGGAGCGGTTGGACTCACCATTCTAAACTTCGCAACACTCGCATTAATGGGCCGTCCATGGGCTGTCGCCCTTGCCTACCCTGTATGGGGTGCGAAAGTTGCTCAATGGTTAGAGCTCGATCTAGAGATCGACTTCTGGACCTACTGGATGTCACCTGGCCGTGAAGAGGCGCTCTACAACAGTCTCAGCCAGGACCCCGCATCATTGATGAATGGTGGTGTCATCCTAGGCGCTTTCTTAGCGGCGGCGATCGCCGGCAAATTCACACTCAAGATGAAAATGCCGATTCAAAATTTCTTAGCCTCCCTGCTAGGTGGTGTGTTATTGGGCTACGGTGCAACCATCGCTTATGGCTGTAACATTGGCGCATTTGTAGGCGGAGTGGTCTCTGGCAGTTTACACGGCTGGCTGTGGATCTTGTTTGCGTTTGCCGGTTCAGTGATCGGACTTAAGCTTCGTCCACTGCTTCGTTTAAAGTAAACTTTTCAGTACACTACGGCTCCGACAAAGGAGTTCAGTATGCCCAGACCGTTTCACGATGATGCTAACCAACATCAACTACCCTCTCTAATCATTAGAGTGATGGCAATGGTCTATGACACGCTGATCATTCTTGCCATTTGGTTCCTAATTGGTGCTGTTGGAGTCATCCTAAATCAAGGTGAAGCGGTCGACAGTTTTCTCGGCCAAGCGGCCTTAAAGTCGGCACTGCTCTGCTCAACATTCCTATTCTTTGGATACTCTTGGACCCGTTCCGGTCAGACGATCGGCATGATGGCATGGCGACTGCGAGCGCAGAGTGAAAAGGGGTTTTCGTTAACCTGGACTCAGGCACTGATTCGCTTTTTTGGTGCCGCTATCTCTATTGTCACTCTAGGAGCCGGTTACTGGGCGACACTGTTAAGTGATGAGCGCCTAACCTGGCATGAGCGCTGGTCAAACAGTGTAACCGTTCGACTACCAAAACCTGCCAAAAAGAGTTAGCGAACTCTAGAGAGTAACCATAAAGCGATGGCAAAGCTGATCGCAATGGGTAACAGCGCGGCCAGTAACGGAGAAAATCCTAGCACCTGACTGGCCGGCGCCAAAAGATCCTGACTGAATTTAAATACCAGTCCAATCACGACACCGGTGATAATTCTTTGGCCTACCGTAACACCGCGCAGCGGTCCAAAAATAAACGCAACGCCAATCATCACCAAAGCGATAATTGACAAGGGTTGTAGCAATTTATTCCAAAGGGCTAACTCATAAGAGGTTGAATCCACCCCTTGATCATTCAGATAGCTAGAGTAAGAAGATAGACCTGAGATAGGGAGTTCAACAGGGGGCACCAAAATGACTCGCAGCATCTCTTCCGTCAATTCGGTTGACCAAAAAGTCTCATCTAAATGACCTTTTTCAATACGCTGATCATTGATCAGTGCCGTCAATTCAACGTCAGTTAGCAACCAACCTTGACGCTCTTCAGAGTAATACCCCGACTTGGCAAAACTGGTTTGTTTGAGCCTAAGCTCTGAATCAAATTGGTGACGAGTGACACCTAAAATTTGCCCGTCAGGAGTGATTGCAGAGACATGAATGTATTCACCCGGTTGACGATACCAGCCGCCATCACCGTTATTTATTCGTCCAGACTCAGATTGAGCGGAAGCTTTAATGGCCCTAGCCGACTGCTGAGACTCAGGAACGCCCAACTGACTTGCTATTAGAGCAATGAATGCGATCAAACTAATCGGCTTTGCTACCGATAGAATCAAACGCATCATTGAAACGCCTGCAGCTCGCATCACCGTTAACTCGGAGTTAGAGGCCAACACCCCCATACCGATCAACGTCCCTACAAGAGCACTCAGGGGTAATAGCTGATAGGCCAATCCCGGTAAGCTTAATAAGGTGTAGCTGAACGCCGCACCGGATGTGTAGTGTTTATCAACCTCTCCCAGCTCATCCAAATAGAGCGAAATTCCCATCAAACCGACGATAATTAACAGAACAACGGCGATAGCAGAGAGAATATGAACGGCAATGTATCGATCGATTCGACTGATCACGATGCCTCCTTATTTCGAAACGGGAGAGCTGGAATCTTAGGTAGCTTATTCATGACTCGCTCCCAAGCCCCCTCATACAACACCATGTTGACGCCCACACCTAGAGCAATCAGATGCACAAACCAAATCATCCAACTACCTGCATCGCCCTGCTCTACTGCTGATCGAGCAGCCGTCAAACTTCCGATGTATATTTGATACATCAATATTGCAGGAATTAATTTGGCGTACCGCCCTTGGCGCGGACTGGTTTTAGCCAATTGAACGGCCAACAACACCACAATGATCGGGATAAAAGGCAGAGAGAGGCGCCAGTGCAGTCGGCTCACATACGCCGGTCGATCACTGCCTATCAAATCGAGCGTAGGGATAGCATCTAGATGATCAACCCTGACCGACAGTTCTGGATCATCAATCTTCAGCCCGTACTGCTCAAAGCCTATCTCTTCTAAAGCGAAATTTTCAGGGAAGTTGTAACGGTATCCTTCGTTAAATACCAAAAAGCGGCCCTGATCCTCAATGAACTGCTGCTGACCTTCACCGGCAACCAGAAGGTAGGATCGGCCCTGTTGATCACGACCAGAGACAAACAGATCAACCAGGTTACCAGCCTCATCAATTTTGCGAGCATAAGAGACCTGAGTGTTAGAGTTCGACACTTGGAATACGCCGGGTACCAACATATCGAGTTCGCTTCTCGAGCGCTGTTCGGCAACGATACGCTTCGCCTCATGCATGCCTGTAGGGGTCAGGTAGAGACTGATTGAAGCAACGATTGCAGCGACCAATAGAGCCGGCCCCATCGCATACCCGATCAGTTTCCAGGGCCCAGCGCCACAGGCCTTAAGAACCACCATTTCACTTTCAAGATAGAGACGACCATAGGCCAGCAAAATGCCCAAAAAGAAGCCAAGCGGAAGCAGAAGTTCTAGGATGAGCGGGATTCGGTTAACAACCAAATCCAGAATAACAGCAGTATCCAACTCCCCCGTAGCGGCGTCGGTTAAGTAGCCAATTAAACGGGTGCTGACAATGATAAGAAGCAAAATCGCCGTTACTGCAAAGGTTGTCGTCAACACTTCACGGGAAAGATAACGAAAAACAATCAAACGGCCGTTCCTACTAGGTGCATGGATTTCAAACTGATGCGATACTGTAGGGCACATTATCACCTAAACCTAAGTGCTTGTCTTGTTAGAGGAAACAGAAATGGATTTTGAGATCGTTAACGGATCGATTGAGAGTGTAGAAGCAGATTGTATCGTTATTGCGATTGCGGCAGACGGTGAACTTTCGGACTCGGCTAAAGCGATTGATAAAGCCAGTTCAGGGGCCATAAGCGATGTTGTTGCATCGGGTGATTTTTCCGGCAAACAGGGCTCTCTGCTTCTACTGCGCAGCCTTCCTGGTATCAACACTAAGCGCATCCTGTTAGCTGGTGTAGGGGCACAGAGTGAACGAACCATCATCAAACAGCAGCAACTGATTAAAAGCGCGGTGGATACCATCAAAACTCTGGGTGTTAAAACACTCTGCTTTGCCCTGGATCGGATCAGCGGCAATAGCGACGACATCTACCGTGACACACGAACTCTAGTAGAAGCTTCGTCGGCCGCGCTCTACCAATACGACACCACCAAATCCAAGTCTGCACCTGCATTAACACTTGAGCACATTCATATCCACCTACCTGAGGAAGATACTGAATTTGGAGAGGGTGCCCTTCTGGATGGCGTTGCTATCGCCAATGGGGTATCAACTGCTCGTGAGCTGGGTAATTTGCCAGGCAATATCTGTACACCTCTCTACTTGGCAGAGCATGCTCAAAATCTTGCGGAAGAGTTCGACAGTGTCAGCTGTGACATTCTAGATGAGAAACAGATAGAAGAGCTGGGTATGGGTGCGCTTCTAAGCGTCGGCAAAGGCAGTGTCATTCCGCCTCGCCTCATTGTATTGAAATACCAAGGTGCAGAGGATGCTAATGAGGCTCCGTATGCTCTGGTTGGTAAAGGCATCACCTTCGATACCGGCGGCATCTCATTGAAACCAGGCCCTGAGATGGACGAGATGAAATTCGACATGTGTGGTGCAGCCAGCGTGTTAGGTGCCTTCGAATCAGTGGCAGAGATGAACTTGCCATTGAACCTTATTACGATCGTTGCTGCGGCTGAGAACATGCCTTCAGGTGAAGCCTCTAAACCAGGTGACGTGGTAACGACCATGTCAGGTCAAACAGTAGAGATCCTTAACACCGACGCTGAAGGCCGACTGGTACTTTGTGATGCTTTGACCTATGTGCAACAGTTCAATCCTCAAGCCGTCATCGATGTCGCGACCCTGACAGGCGCCTGTATTATTGCACTTGGACATCAAGCAACGGGAGTTCTTGCGAACGATAATGAGCTTGCAGCTAAGTTGCTTGATGCAGGTGAATTTGCTGGCGATCGTGGCTGGCAGCTACCTTTATGGGACGAGTACCAATCACAACTGGATAGCAATTTTGCCGATATGGCTAACATCGGAGGTCGACCTGCAGGGACCATTACCGCGGCCTGCTTCCTATCACGCTTTACCAAAGAGGTTAGCTGGGCTCACCTAGATATAGCCGGTGTTGCTTGGAATAGCGGCAAAGCCAAAGGGGCAACGGGACGTTGTGTTCCTATGCTGACGCAATATCTTCTCGATATTGCTGAGCAGATTGAGGCCTAAACGTGCCTCGCGCAGACTACTACATACTCCCCAGCAGTGATCACGACAGTCGTGAACTGCTGGCGTGTAAACTCTGTGAAAAAGCCTTATCCCTTGGCCAACGCATCCATATACACACTGAAAATGAAGCTGATCTACATCAGCTAGATCAGACTTTGTGGAATTTTCGATCGGACAGCTTTGTACCGCATGCCATACTGGGTACTGAACTTAAATCGCCTGTCTCTATAGCCTGTGGTGAATTGCCCTCAGAACCTATTGATCTGTTTATCAATCTAGGTTTAACCGCACCAGAGGGTTGTCAATCAGCTTCTCGCTGCATCGAGATTGTCACTCAATCCGAAACGGTACTAGCGGCCACACGACACTCATGGGCCATGCGAAAAGCAGCCGGCTGGGAGTTACAGAGGCAAGATCTTAGAGATCGATCTTAAATTTGTCCTTTGGAGGATATTCAATGAAAAAACTGCTTATTCTCCTCATTCTTGCTGCTGCGGTGATCAACTACTCGCTCTTTTGGCCAGAGCCTCCAATCAGCGTTGAGTTAGTCCAAGTTGAACAGGGCGCAGTCGAGCAGATCGCCGCTAACAGTCGTTCGGGATCCATCACCCCCTGCCGTCAGTCGAGCTTATCCCTAACCATTGGGGGCATCATAGAGTCAATCAATGTTGCTGAGGGCGAGGTGGTCGAAAAAGATCAGACCCTACTCACATTAAACAGTGATGTTCAAAGGGCTCAAATAAAACTATCCAAAGGGGAGTATCAAGCCGCTAAGATCGAAGAGGAACGAGCCTGCGAACTGGCGGATCTTGCAAAACGCGAGCTCGTCCGAGGTCAGTCCCTTAAAGAGAAAGGGCTCATTTCAAACGAACGATTTGATCAACTAAATAGCGAATCAGCCAGCAGTGCTCATATCTGCGAGTATCAAAGTTCACTATCAAAACTCGCGGCAGACAAAATTAATCTTCTTAGCATTGATCAGAACCAGCGTACTCTAAAATCTCCGTTTGCCGGTACCGTTAGCAAGATCAACGGTGAAGTCGGTGAATACCTGACCCCCTCACCTCCAGGCATCATGACGCCAGCGGCTGTTGAGTTGCTTGATACCAGCTGCCTCTATGTGACCGCCCCAATTGATGAGGTCGAGGCCTCCCGACTTAAGATAGGTCAATACGCCCGTATAACCCTAGATGCTTTTAGAGGTGAAATCTTTGATGGTGTCATCAGCAAATTAGGCTCTCGAATTTCTGACAATGAGAAGCAGGCAAGAACGCTTGAAGTCGAGGCTGCCTTTATCAATCCTGATGAAGATATGACGCTTTTAGTGGGATACAGTGCTGATATCGAAGTGGTGACCTCATCAACAGGCAGTGTGTTAAGGGTCCCTACCGAATCTGTCATTGGCGGATCTGAAATCGTGATATTCAACGAAAAAACCAATGAGCTTGAAATTCGACCTATTAAAGTCGGCGCCTATAACTGGACGTGGAGCGAGGTGACGGAAGGACTCGATTTAAATGACCGTTTCCTGAAGAACACCAATGATGTTGAAAACCTTCTAAATCGACGAGTTATTCCACAATGATCGAGCTTAAGCATCTCTGTAGAAGCTATCCAATGGGCAGTGAAACGGTGAATGCGCTTCAGGATTTCACACTCGATATCGAGGCAGGTGACTACCTCAGTATCATTGGCCCTTCTGGATCAGGTAAATCCACACTACTCAATCAATTAGGACTGCTCGATTCACCAAACTCCGGTGAATACTGTCTGGATGGCACTGCAACGACTGAATTAAACGAAGCAGAAAAGGCTCGATTTCGAAACGACAATATCGGCTTCGTTTTCCAAGCCTATCATCTCATCAATCGACTAACGGCGTTGGAAAACGTTGAGTTGCCGTTAATTCTTAAAGGGATTCCTGCCAGCCAACGCCGAGAAAAAGCCTCCGAGTTACTGAAAACCCTGGGATTAAAAGATTTTCTTAACCGCAAGCCACAGCAACTCTCTGGTGGCCAGAGGCAGCGTGTTGCCATAGCGCGCGCTGTGGTCACTCAACCTAAAATACTTCTCGCCGATGAGCCGACCGGTAATCTTGATCGCGCATCAGGTCAGGAGGTCATTAACCTGCTTGAAACGCTAAACAGCCAAGGAATTACTCTAGTAGTGGTGACTCATGACAGTGATCTTGGCGCCCGAGCAAAACGCCAGATAACTATGGTTGATGGTCAACTCCTAGAGATCAAAAAGAGGGGATAGCCGTGCTCTTGATTGATCATCTTCGGTACAGCCTAGCGACCTACTCTCGGCAGGCATTTAAAGCGTTGATGATACTTCTATCGGTAAGCATCGGAGTCATGTCCGTTGTTCTATTAACCGGTCTTTCGGAGGGAGCAAGACAGTTTGTCTATCAGGAGTTCTCTCTGCTAGGGAAAGAGGTATTAATCGTTCTTCCAGGGCGCAAAGAGACGGAAGGCGGCATCCCTCCAGTGACTGGGGAGGGAACTCGCGACTTAACCCTTGATGATGCAAAGGCTATCCATAAACTGCCACAAGTGAATGAAATCGTTCCGATTATTGCAGGTATTACCGAGGCTCATAGCAACGGTTTAAATCGGGAGATCATCGTACTTGGGACCAACCAAAGCCTACTTACTATCTTTGGAATACCCGTAAAAACCGGAACCAATTTGACGCAAAGGGATGTTGATACGGCAGCGTCAGTCACCCTACTGGGTAGCACGCTTGCTCAGGAGATTTTCCCTAATGGAAACGCTTTAGGTGGGTGGGTCAAATTTTCTGATCGACGCTACCGGGTCATTGGTATTATCGAGCCCAGCGGCATCAACTTTGGTACCAACATGAATGAGACTGCCCTCATTCCTGTCACCTCTTCTCAAACCCTTTTTAACGCTCCCGGACTCTTCAGGATGCTAATCAAACTACAATCAGATCAACAGATTGAAGAGAGTCAGCAGCTTATAGAGCAGCTGATAATGGAGCGACATCAAGGTGAAAGAGACATCACTATCGTGACTCAAAACTCTCTACTTAACACCTTCAGTGACCTATTGAACAAGCTCACCCTGGTCGTCATCGCGATTGCTAGCATCAGTTTATTAGTGGCTGGCATATTGATCATGAACATCACTCTGATCAGTGTCTCACAACGGGTTCCAGAAATTGGGTTACTCAAAGCACTTGGCGCCTCACATAACACCGTCACTTCCATTTTCCTCTTGGACTCCATTTTAGTAGCCACAACCGGAGCCATAATCGGTGTTAGTCTAGGCATAGCTTCGCTGTATGCCATTCATCTGACTTGGCCAAGCTTTCCTTTTGCTATCCCTTATATGGCAACACTGGCCGCTCTTTTAGTATCACTCACGGTCTCTCTGATTTTTACCTGGCTACCCGCCAAAAAGGCTGCAACGGTCGATCCCGTTGCCGCATTGCGAGGTGAGATGAATGCCTATCGCTGATCTCATCAAACTGGCAGCGGGGACACTGACCGTCGATATTAGAAAGAGCTTTTTGACCGCCTTAGGCATTACAGTCGGTATCTTTATGGTGACATTGATCACCAGCTTAGGCAGTGGCCTGCAAAACTATATGCTCAATAGCTTCTCTCAATTTGGCACCCGAATCATCGCTATTACACCGGGACGTACACAGACGGGGGGCGTCGGTGGCCTCATCGCCAATACTCGCCCGCTCACGCTAGACGACGCCCAATCACTTAAAACCTTATCGGGTATCCGACAGGTAGTGCCCGTTATTCAGGGTAGCGGAGCGATTGAGTATCAATATCGCGTCCGTCATGTGGATATTCTTGGCGTCAGTTACAGCATGCCTGACGCCTGGAATTTCACCATTCAGAAGGGGCATTTCTTACCTGACAGCCGGGGGCGAACCCCTCTACCCTACGCAGTTCTTGGTGCAAAAGTAGCCAGTGAACTGTTCGGTAACCAGCCAATACTTGGGCGATTTATCAGGGTTGGTGGCGAGCGCTACCGGGTGTTAGGTGTACTCGAATCTAAGGGACAAATGTTGGGTTTTGACCTCGATGATATTGTCTATATCGACACCCAGAGAGCACTCACCCTATTCAACAGAGATGGGGTTATGGAGATTGACGTCACGTTTTCAACCAACAGCAAAACGGATCAACTGATGCAATCAATTAAGGAACACCTGAGCCTGCGCCACAACGCAGAGGATTTCACACTGACCTCCCAAGATCAGATGCTCTCTACGCTCGATAAAATTTTAGGTGTATTAAAAATTGCACTGATAGGGTTAGCGGCCATCTCCCTACTGGTCGGGTCAATCGGCATTCTAACCATTATGTCGACACTGGTTGATGAGAGACGCAGCGAGATCGGCCTGCTACGTGCTTTAGGCGCCAGTAAAAAAACGGTTGCTTCGCTCTTCCTGACCGAAGCGATTATGTTCTCAATCATTGGCGGAATCGGAGGCATTTTGACGGCTTATGCTGCCATTTACGGCTTTAGGCAGCTTCTCCCAGGCTTACCTCTTGAACCGAATATTCTATTCTTAGTTATTTCAGTACTGATTGCTGCAGTAACAGGACTACTCAGTGGGTTAATCCCCGCTCTGAAAGCCGCCAAAATCGAACCTATAGAAGCGTTGCAGAGCGAATAAAGAACCGCTCAACCACTGTCTATGAGGGCTCTCAAAGGGTATACTCCCTCCCTTTAAATTTTTTCCAAAAGTAGAGAGGAGCTATCCTCTGCTACCGAACTTGAAAACAGAGACTACAGCACCTCATGGATAAGACGTATCAACCGCAGGCAATCGAGCAAAAGTGGTACCAAGACTGGGAAGAGAAAGGCTTTTTCGCACCTTCAGGTGAAGGCGATGCCTACTCAATCATGATTCCACCGCCCAACGTCACGGGCAGCTTGCATATGGGTCACGCATTCCAGCACACCCTAATGGATACTTTAATTCGATACCGTCGTATGCAGGGCCGCAACACGCTCTGGCAGGTTGGTACTGACCATGCAGGCATCGCCACTCAGATGGTAGTTGAGCGCAAACTAGCCGCTGAGACCGGCGAGAGTCGTTACGATCTTGGTCGCGATGCGTTCATTGAAAAAGTCTGGGAGTGGAAAGGCGAATCGGGTGGCACCATTACCCGTCAAATGCGTCGTCTAGGTAACTCTGTCGATTGGCCAACCGAACGTTTCACTATGGACTCTGGTTTTTACCATGCCGTTCAAGAGGTCTTTGTACGTCTTTACGACGACGGCTTAATCTATCGTGGTAAGCGCCTCGTTAACTGGGATCCAAAACTTCACACTGCAATCTCCGACCTTGAGGTGGAGAACCGCGAAGTGACTGGCAAAATGTGGTACATCCGTTACCCGCTTGCTGATGGTGTGACAACCAAAGAGGGAAAAGATTACATTGTCGTGGGTACCACGCGTCCAGAGACACTGCTGGGTGACACTGGTGTCGCAGTCAACCCTGAAGATGAACGCTACGATGACCTAATCGGTAAAGAGATCCTCCTTCCATTAGTCGGTCGTCGCATCCCCATTGTTGCCGATGAACATGCCAGCATGGAAAAAGGGACTGGTTGTGTAAAAATCACGCCGGCACACGATTTCAATGACTACGAAGTGGGTAAGCGTAACAAGCTGCCAATGATCAACGTTCTGACCCTTAACGCAGATATTCGTGATGAGGCTCAAACCTTTAACTTCGATGGCAGTGTCAACAAAGAGATTGATCCAACGCTACCAGAGAAATATCGTGGCATGGAACGTTTTGCTGCACGCCGTGCCATCGTCGCTGAATTGGAAGAGCTAGACCTTCTCGTGAAGATCGAAGAGAACGCGATGACCATTCCGTACGGTGACCGTGGTGGTGTGGTGATTGAACCGATGCTAACCGATCAGTGGTTCTGTGATGCTAAGACACTGGCCAAGCCAGCGATCAAAGCAGTTGAAGATGGCGACATTAAATTTGTCCCTAAACAGTACGAAAACATGTACTTTGCTTGGATGCGTGACATTCAGGACTGGTGTATCTCACGTCAGCTGTGGTGGGGTCACCGAATTCCTGCATTCTATGATGCTCAGGGTAACGTCTACGTTGCGAACTCAGCTGAAGCGGCGCGTGAAAAATACAACTTGGCGGCCGATGTAGAGCTCCACCAAGATGATGACGTCCTAGACACCTGGTTCAGCTCGGCACTGTGGACCTTTGGTACTCTTGGCTGGCCGGAAAACACGGAACGTTTGAAAACCTTCCACCCTACCGACACCCTTGTAACCGGTTTTGACATTATCTTCTTCTGGGTTGCTCGGATGATCATGATGACCATGCACTTCATGAAAGATGAAAATGGCAAACCTCAAGTGCCATTTAAAAACGTCTATGTGACAGGTCTTATCCGTGATGAGAGCGGTGATAAGATGTCGAAATCGAAAGGTAACGTGCTTGACCCTCTCGATATGATCGATGGCATCTCACTTGAAGATCTGTTGGAAAAACGTACCGGTAACATGATGCAACCTCAGCTAGCCGAGAAAATCGGCAAACGTACTGAGAAACAGTTCCCTGAGGGCATTACGGCGCACGGTACTGATGCATTGCGCTTTACGCTAGCAGCACTCGCTTCAACGGGTCGTGATATCAACTGGGATATGAAGCGCCTAGAGGGTTACCGTAACTTCTGTAACAAACTCTGGAATGCTGCCCGCTATGTCATGATGAACACCGAGGGTGAAGATTGCGGCAACAATCAGGAGCCAGTGGAACTCTCACTTGCTGACCGCTGGATTATCAGCCAATTGCAACGCACTGAAGCGACCGTCACCAAACAGCTAGACGAGTACCGCTTTGACCTTGCTGCACAGACACTCTACGACTTTATTTGGAACCAGTACTGTGACTGGTACCTAGAGCTGTCAAAACCTGTGCTGTGGGATGAGCAAGCGTCTGAAGCGGCCAAACGTGGCACACGCCGTACACTGGTTCGCGTTCTTGAGACGATCCTCCGTTTAAGCCACCCTATCATGCCATTCATTACTGAAGAGATCTGGCAGACGATCAAAGGTCTGGCCGGCGTTGAGGGTGAGACACTGATGCTTAAGGAGTTCCCTGTTGCATCAGAAGAGAAGATTGACGAGCAAGCAGAAGCCGACATCGAGTGGCTTAAGGGCGTGATCACAGCGGTTCGAAACATTCGTGGTGAGATGAAAATTGCACCATCACAGGATCTTGAACTTCTGTTATCTAACTGCAGCAGTGAAGACACTCGTCGTTTAGCTGAGAACCAAACATTCTTGATGAAGCTAGCCAAATTGAGCAGCATCACGACCCTAAACGAGGGTGACGATAAACCTCTTGCTGCGACTCAACTGGTTGGCGCAATGGAACTGTTGGTTCCTATGGCGGATCTGATCGATAAAGAGGCTGAAATGGCCCGCCTGCAGAAAGAGATTGATCGCCTACAAGGTGAGATTGACCGCGTTGATAAGAAACTGTCTAACGAGAAGTTTGTTGCCAACGCTCCTGAAGCCGTTGTCACTAAAGAGCGCGCTAAGGCTGATGATGCAGCACGCTCTAAAGTTCAACTAGAGAAACAGTTAGAGTCGATTAAAAACCTTTAATCGACGTCGATAGTAAAAAGGGGCTCAATCTAAGATTGCGCCCCTTTTTTATGCCTCTAGCGTAAGCGCCACACCTCTATACTCCAGAGCCAAAATCGCCGCTTTGAAGGTCTCTAATTGAGCCAATTCAACTAACAGTGTTTTCTCTACTATCTCTGTGTAGCTAGCCGATAGCTCTTCAGCAGCTACGGCAGCGATGACCTGTTGAATGTCAGACTCTAGCTCGTAAGGATATCGGATTTGGCACTCAATCTTAGGAGCACATTCAACGGTCGGCAGATGTTCTGAAAGCTCACTAACCGAGGCGCCATAGGCTCTAATTAACCCGCCGGCTCCCAGTTTAGTACCACCAAAGTAACGTGTCACGACGACACCGATGTCTCCCAAATTTTTATACATGAGGATATTAAGCATAGGCTTACCCGCTGTACCACTGGGCTCGCCGTCATCACTGGATCCTGCGGCCTTTGGTGCCTGAGGTGCGCCTAAAATATAGGCTAAACAGTGGTGGCTGGCTTTAGGGTGCAGACGCTGCATTTCTGATTGCAGTTGATAGAGTGCATCAGTGGAACTAAGAGGGATTGCGGTCGCTATGAAACGACTTTTTTTGACTTCGATCTCATACTCAAATCGATCGATTGGGGAGAAGTAAGCAGCCATAAGCCTCCTTAAAGAAGAGGCTTAGACTACTGACATGAAGAGGAATGTAAAGTGATTACTTCTTCTGATCTTCGTTCATCAGATTCTTCACTTTGAAGAAACCCCAAGTCATTACACCTGCCATTGCAGCCACACCTAGAAGGCTTGGCCAAACTGTTTCAAAAGTGTATGCATCAATACCGAACATTTCGTTACTCCTACTTATCAAGTTTTAGTAACTGTAACTCGAAGGCGGCAACAATATATTGATATAACTCAAGCTAGCGAAGCTGTCTCAAGAACATTCGGATTTAACAGGGTCTGTTTTATAGCCAATAGCAATATTACTCAGCTAACTCGGCTAGCTCCTCTTCAGTGGCCATGCGGACATCAATCACCTCAACATCAAAGTTTAAATCCTGCCCTGCAAATGGGTGGTTAAGATCAACCTTCACCTCACGGATATCGATCTCTGCAACACGACCCAAGCGCGGCTCACCATCTTCATCCTCTAGCTGAACCAACATCCCTTTTTGCAAACCTGGCATATCGGCAAAGGCCTCACGAGGAAGCACGTCGAACAGTTCCTCATCGCGTTCGCCATAGCCTCGGCCTGCTTCCACAAGGACCTGAAAATGATCCCCAGCCGATCGCCCGTCTAAGGCTTGTTCGAGACCCGGCACCAGCATATTGTAACCATGGACGTAGGTGAGCGGTTCATCATTTCTCGAACCATCTTTTACCTCACTCTCATCACTTACAATGGCGTAGTGAAAGGTGACGTAAGCATCTTTACAAATATTCATTATCCAAAATCCTTAAGGTTGCAGGCGGGTAACGACCCAACCTGTGTCTGATGGTTCAAAACGAAAACGGTCGTGCAGGCGACTTTCACGCCCTTGCCAAAACTCAAAACGGGTCGGTACAAGTCGATAACCGCCCCAGTTATCGGGACACGGAACCTCAGTCATATCTGACAGCTGATTGACCGCTTGTTCAAGCACAGCTCGAGATTCGACTGGCTGACTTTGATGAGACACAGCAGCACTTCTCTGGCTACCCACTGGGCGAGAGTGGAAGTAGGTTTCACTCTCAATGCGATCGATCTTTTCAACCTGTCCGCGAACGCGAACTTGACGCTCTAACATCGGCCAGTAGAAAAGAAGTTCTGCTTGCGGATTGGCCGCTAACTGCTCCCCTTTCTCACTCGAATAGTTAGTAAACCAGGTAAACCCTTCTGAACTAAACTCTTTTAACAGAACAATACGCGCACTGGGCATCCCCGACTGATCAGAGGTCGCCAGAGTCATAGAGGTAGCATCTTTAGGATCCACAGCCAATGCATCCTGCATCCATGCATCAAACTGCTGAATCGGATCTCTGACTAAATTATCTTCATGAAGACCTGCCACGAGGTATTCACGACGCACATCACTTAATTGGGTTGTCGACATCGAAACTCCTATCATTCAGATTTTCGAGAGTTATACTTAGGGAATCTAAGAATAAGTCCATGGCATCTCAGGTTTACAGTCAAATTCATCATCAAGGCGTGTTTTCGAAGGCCTAGCCAGCTAAGTCAAGAAAGCACAACACCGAGGGTGGATTTGACTGTGAACCCCGAAGGGCGTGGCCTTATACATGCATCTACGGTGTTGCTTCTCTTGCTAATGGCTAGACCATTAGCGGCGAAAAGCGCCTTGTATCTGCAAATATCAGGCCTCGCTGAGATACTATGTACTTGTTCGTAGATTCCCTAAACATATTATTACCGGTATCTGATCAGGATCCCAGCTCAAATGGCTAGAACTGCACAAATAGTGACGCTCATCATGGCACTCGCTCTTAGCGGCTGTGTCGGTGTTCAAAACAAAGAGCTTCGCCTGCAGAATCTCGCCAAGTCTGACGTCGATATGATCGTTGATCAACACATTAAGACGATCAACGCGATGAGTCGTGAACTCACCATCAAACTCTACAAACGCAACCCGCGCGAACTCAAAAAAGCGGCCGCTGGTACAACCGTTGAGACGCGCCTGAAACAGCTTTTAAGTTACCCAAGGCCCATCAGTCATCGAGAACTAAATAACCTCTACGGAGTTGATGCGCTCAAACTGGCTTTTGATGAGGAGTATCAAGGGGACCGAGTCTTCGCTCTAATGGTGGCTATCACAGGTATGGTTCACGCCTCATACAACTACCGTGAAGAGTTCTTTATGCTCAACGAAATCGATTCGCAAAAGCTATATAACTCAGCACGTAATTTAGAGAAGATCGCTTGGCAACTGCACAACTTCAAAACATCGAGTGGCGAACTGTTCATTCTGACTGACAGCATGAATGAGGGAGTCATCAACCTCAGCTACGAGCGACTCTTCGGGAAGATGATTGCCACTCAGGATATGCTCGCTGAGATTGTTGCGCAGACGACGGACCGAACCATCAATCGAATTGTGCTAAGCGTCGCTACAGCTCCCTTTCTGCCCATTTAAGGCAGTATAATCTTCTCAATCTTGTGGTTGGCATTCAGCGCTAACGTAATGTCCGCTCGTGTTGGAATCTCATCGAGCATCCAACGCGTCAATCGCTCATAGTGCGCTATGAAACGTGTAATCTCAGTGCCATCCATAATCCGCAATGGGTCTGCAGGAGCTATTTCGTCATACAGCAATGAGGCTCGATCTTTGAGTTTCTGCTCTTGGACCGTACGCCAATCGTACACCGCCTGCATGTTGGGCACTTTGAGCATGACGAGCATATCTAAAAAGCTGAACAGCTCTTGATAAGAGGTTGCCAGCTGTTGATTGACATAATGTCGCCAGATACCCTCAGGGTCTTCGAGGGTCTCAAGCTCATTAACAGGTGCAGCGAGCGACTCTTCAGGCTCGGCGATACCACCGACACACCATCCATCAAAAATAATGACATCCGCTGAACCATGCCATTCATGCCACATCTGTTCTGGCACACGCTCATCGGTCGATTTATCAAAAATTGGGATCCGAGTAAGGTCGTCTGGCCCCGCGTGCTTGAGTCGATTTAATAGCTCTATACCCAAATCGACATCATGGGTACCAGGCACTCCACGTGTCTTTAAAAGAGGGTGAACGGACTGTGCCAATGCGTCCCTCTCAGCACGCGTCAGATAGAGATCATCAATCGAAAAACCCGTCACCTTTAACCCAAAACCCTCGGTGAGAATCACCTCTAGGAGGTTATAAAGTGTCGCTTTTCCCGCCCCTTGTGCACCATTAATTCCGACAACCAAAGGGGAACCCGGCATTAGTCGATCCAATATAGAGCAAGCAACGGGCACGTAGATCTGCTCAAACAGCTCATTCAAACCAAGATCGACATCTAAAGACTCGACGGTCGGCGCAAATGCTCGAGTGACCGCATCAAGCGCCTTCGCTCTCATCTCTGGGGAACCAGGCAGCCTATGTTTAGGCCAGGTCACTATGCTGCCCATCAGGCATCACTCCTTTTAAGAAACTCTGTAATTGCTTGGACCTCAAAGGGCGTCATTAGAGGCGGCGCGTGTCCAAGACCCTGTAACTGCAACAACTCCAAATCGGGCTTGTGTTCAAGCATTGCATCCACAATCTCTTGCGTCAGCAAGTCAGATGCGGTGCCGTGAATCAGCATCTGCGGGCACTCTATCACTTGCCATAATGGCATAAGATCAATGTCTTCGTTAGAACCCAAGCGAACGTTAGTGGCAATGGCTGGGTCATAGTGAAGATGCAGGCCATCATCAGCCTGTCGTGAACCATATTGAGCCACTCGCTGCCATTGCACTTCGGATAAATCGCGAAAACTGGGGTAAGTGCGTTTGATGTGATCAATAAGCGCCTGTTGATCGGTAAACAGAGGATCTTTAACGTAGGCTGCAATGCGCTGCAGAGACGCTTTGGGTATGTGACAACCCACGTCGTTCAGAACAAGTTTTTCAATATTGGCTAGCTTCAGGCTTGCGGCAGCCATAGCCAGAATCCCACCAAGGGAGGTACCCACCCAATGGACAGGCCGGTTATCTACAGCGTTCAACACCGCACTGATAGCCGGCAGATAGCTCTCTGGACTGTACTGCTCAGGTTGTTTCAACCAATCACTCTGACCACGTCCAGGCAGATCAATAGCAATACAAAGAAAATCATCCCTTAGCGCTTCGATCAACTCATCAAAATCACGACTACGGCCTAACAGTCCGTGAACACAAAACAACACTTTTTTTGCCAAAGGAGAACCACTCTGCCAATAAGCGACACGATAGCCGTCACCGTCCAAATGATAGGTAGTCGATTTTAATTCCATGAAATCTCAAACGCTGGGTAAAGTTTTGTAAAATCTTGCCTGATCTCATTGAAACGGTCCAGTTTCGCTGTGCGAACGTAGATCTCAAGCGGTATACTTACTGACAATTTAATTTAACTTTGTAGGGAGAAAAGCCTCCGTGAAACGGTTACTGAAATGGCTTCTACCAATCATCATTCTTGGCATCGCTATTGCTGGATTCATCTCGTTAAAATCAAGCAAACCCAAAATGCCACCCAAACCGATCACGGAACGATCTTGGAGCGTTAATGCAATTGCCGCGTCACCTCAATCGATCGCGCCAGAGATTGAGCTCTATGCTGAAGTTGAAAACCCCCGCCAAGTGGTTCTGCGCGCCTCGATTGCTGCCGATGTTCAATCGGTTGAAGTGCGTGAAGGGGCAGCGATTAAACAGGGTGATCTACTGATTCAACTCGATACCCGCGACATCGATCTTCAAATCGCTCAACAGCGAGCCCAAATCGATGCTCTAAAAGCACAACTGTCGGCAGAACTGCTTCGTTTTGAAACCGATAAAAAGGCCTTGGCGATTGAAGAAGAGATGCTGGTGATTGCGCAACGCTCTCAACAGCGCCAACTTAACTTATCAGGTAAAAAACTCGCCAGCCAAGAGCAGCTTGATACCGCTGAGATGAACACCCAACAACGTCAATTGAGCCTTGTATCTCGCAAGCAGTCTTTGGCGGACCACCCCAACCGCGTTGCGCAACTCAGAGCATCGATTGCCCAGTCACAGGCTCAATTAGATAAATCTCTGCTTGATCGTGAACGTGCTTTCGTAAAAGCACCTTTCGATGGTCGTGCAACCAAAATTTCAATTGCCGTCGGTGACCGCCTAAGAGCCAATGATGCGCTTGCCTCTGTCTATCCGAACTCAGATCTTGAAGTTCGTGCTCAACTACCTAGCCGTGCGCTAGCACTTATTAAGAGTCAATCGTCACTCGCTGACCTTGAGGCTGTCGCAAAGATTGATGGTCAGCAGTTCGAACTTGAACTTGATCGTCTCAGTGCCGAAGTTGCGACTGGATCGACCGGTGTGGATGGCCTGTTCCGTTTTGTCGATTCTGACTACCTACCCGAGCCTGGTCGCACCATCAGCGTTGCACTGACGCTACCAGAGCTGAATGATGTCATCGCACTGCCGCCAGTGGCGCTTTACGGCACGGATCGCATCTATCGTGTCACCGACTCTCGACTCGAAGCGGTCACAGTCAACCACCTCGGTTATCGAACTAACTCAGATGAGAAGCGTGAGATTTTGATCAAAAGCGATCAGCTCAACGCCGGTGATAAAATCATTACAACCCAGCTACCCAACGCGGTCAGCGGCATGTTGGTTGAGGTGAAACAGTGAGTCAGGCTACCGGTCTAAAAGGGTTTGTCAGCCTATTTACGACCCACCGGGTTGCGGCAAACCTGTTAATGATATTGATGTTGGCAGCCGGTCTTTTGGGCCTTAACCGTCTTAACATCCAGTTCTTCCCAACCTTTGAGCTCGATATTATCAACATAACCGTTCCCTGGAGCGGTGCCAGTGCTGAGGATGTGCAGACCTCTATCGTGGTTCCTGTAGAGGAGGAGCTTCGTGCGCTTGAGGGGATCAAAAAGCTCTCGGCCATTTCACGTGATGGCAGCGCCGTTTTTCGTCTAGAGATTGAAGATGGTACCGATGTAGATTACACCCTATCAGAGGCAAAGCAGAAGATGGATGCTGCACGTTCAGCACTGCCTTCTGATGCAGAAGACGCTGTTGTACAGCTACTGACGCGATACGACAACATTGCTGATCTTATCGTCACCAGTGATCGCGCCTCTCTTGAAGAGCTAAGAACTCTCGCGCGCACCTACGAGCAGCAACTTCTTCAGAGTGGCATTCGTAAAATCGATTTTACCGGCATGCCTGAGCAAGAAATTGCTATCCAGTTCAGTCCAGACAACCTTAATCAACTAGGCCTTACGCTGAGCGATATTTCGGGATTAATTCGCCAACGCTCAGTTGACCTACCTGCTGGCGTTGCAGCACAGGATGATGGCGCTCGAAGAATTCGCAGTTTAGGCCAACAACGCGATGTTACCGGCTTTGAAGAGCTACCTCTGATCACTGCAGGCCAAGGCAAACTGGTTCGCCTTGGCGATATCGCGTTGATCGAGCAGCGTGACAAAGAGGATCAAGTACGCCTCTACCATGAAGGTAACCCAGCAATTGTTCTAAGCCTGAAACGAACGGAATCAGAGAACAGCTTAAAGACGGCCAATCTGTTTAACACTTGGCTGGAAGAGACCCGCCCTACTCTGCCAGAAGGCGTTGAACTGCTGACCTACAATGAGCAGTGGACACTGATCAAAGACCGTATCGATCTTCTTATCGAAAACGGTGCGAGCGGCTTGGTTCTAGTTGTCTTGATTCTATTCCTCTTCCTAAACGGCCGTGTCGCGTTCTGGGTGACCATTGGTATTCCAACTTCCTTTATGGCGACCCTAGCGGTGCTCTACTTAGTAGGCGGCTCGATCAATATGATTTCGCTGTTTGCACTGATCATGGCTCTGGGCATCATTGTCGATGATGCGATTGTCGTTGGTGAAGATACCCTCGCACATGCTCAGATGGGAGAGAGCTCTCGACGTGCCGCTGTTGGTGGCGCGCTTCGAATGCTCGCTCCTGTGACCGCCTCATCGATGACCACCATCGCGGCCTTTCTGCCACTGATGATGATCGGCGGTATCATTGGCAACATTCTGTTTGATATCCCGCTGGTGATCATCTGCGTCATCATCGCCTCGCTGGTTGAGAGCTTCTTGGTGTTACCAGGCCACCTCCACCACTCATTAGCACGAGGGGATGCAGCCCACCCATCGAAAATCCGAATCAAGCTGGATAATGGGTTTAACTACTTCCGAGACCGCATCTTCAGACGTTTCGTTGAAACGGCAATCAACTATCGTTGGGCATCCATTGCAACCGGTGTCGGTGTACTGATCTTTGCTGTGGGCCTACTTGTCGGTGGTCGAATTCAATTCACCTTTTTCCCAAGTACCGACCAAGACACCTTCTCGATCAACACTCAGTTTGTCTCTGGTACCAGTGGTGATCAGGTCAGTGAGTTTCTCTTCTACATCGAAGATCAACTTCACAAAACAGATGAAGAGCTGGGTGGTGGCATTCTTAAGTTTGCACTTATTCGCCAAAACATCTCCCAACCATCACGTAATGCGTCGCCTAAACGCGGTGATATTTATGGGTCGATACAGGTTGAGCTGACGCCGGGAGACAACCGGGAGGTCTCGACCAAAGCGTTTACACGAGCACTGCGCAAAAACATTGAGCAACCTGCCGGCCTAGAGCGCTTATCGATCGATGTCGATCGAGGTGGCCCTCCAGGTAAACCGGTTGAAGTTCAACTCACCGGCAGCAATATCAACCTGTTGAAACAAGCCTCACTTGAGCTCCAAGAGAAGCTGAAGGTTTATAACGGGCTCAGTAATATCGATGATGACCTCCCGTTTGGTACTTCTCAGCTAATCTACACCCTGACTCCGGCTGGTGAAGCGGCAGGTTTAAGACTTGAGCAGGTTGGACGTCAGTTAAGAGCTGCCTTTGATGGCCAAGAGGTACAGAGCTACTTTGAGGGCCGTGATGAGATCAGTGTGCGCGTTCAGATGCTCGATGAGCAGAAGAATCAACTAAGCTCGCTCAGTCAGCTACCGATCGTGTTACCGGATGGCCGAGTGACACCGGTATCCAACGTCGTCAACTTCACCGCACGTCAGGGTTTCGATTCACTTCAACGTATCGATGGTCTTCTGTCGATCAACGTATCGGCTGACCTTGATGAGAGCGCCAACAATGCCAATGAGATCATCGCTGACCTGCAACAGAAGGTGATGCCTGAGATCCTTGGTAAGTATGGAGTTGATTCGAGCTTTGAGGGTAAAAACCGTGATCAACGCGAAACCCTGGGTGATATGAAAACCGGCCTAGTCATTGCATTGGTGCTGATCTACGTGATTCTGGCTTGGGTATTTGGTTCCTACAGCTGGCCAATCACGATCATGCTGACCATTCCGCTTGGATTAACCGGCGCCCTATTGGGACACTGGGTGTTAGGACTGGATCTGACCATCCTGTCACTGTTTGGCTTCTTCGGTCTTTCCGGGATCGTGATCAATGACTCAATCGTCTTGGTGACGTTCTACAAGAAGTTACGTGAACAGGGTATGGCGATTAAAGAGGCGGCTATTGAAGCCTCCTGCCAGCGCCTGCGTGCCGTGCTGCTAACATCACTAACAACCATTGGCGGCCTGACACCCATCCTATTTGAAACCTCCATTCAAGCTCAGTTCTTGATCCCAATGGCGGCTGCCATCGTATTTGGATTAGGTTATGGCACCTTGTTAATACTGGTTGTGGTTCCATCCCTGCTGACACTGATCGAAGGGGGTCGGGAGAAGCTAGGAATGAAACCGATCAGCTCTTACTCGGTCGATACACCTTAAAGCAAATTACGACCTGTGTTCTAAGGCGGCGATCCATTTATTGGATCGCCGCCTTACGTTATACTGTCGCACCCATTTTTAATGACTAGAGCGCTTGGTCGCTTGAGACACTGTTTATGAATCGAGATCTTTCGTTACTACAGCCTTATCCTTTTGAAAAACTGGCAAAGCTATTGGGCGGTCTAAGACCACCTCAAGAGATGGAGCACATCTCATTGGGCATCGGTGAACCGAAACACCCTGCCCCTGAGTGTGTGACTAAGGTGTTAAACGAAACCGTCGATCTTGTTGCAAACTACCCAACGACCAAAGGCAGTGCCGAGCTTCGCGATACGATTGCCGCTTGGGCCACACGACGCTTCAAACTGAAGAGCGATAGCCTAACTGGAGAGCAGAACGTGCTACCGGTAATGGGTACTCGTGAAGCGATCTTTGCTTTCACTCAGTGTGCAGTCGATCGCAAACCAGGGGCTTTGGTACTATCACCAGATCCCTTCTACCAGATCTATGAAGGGGCCGCTTACCTAGCGGGAGCAGAGCCTTACTTCTTACCCACTTTGGCTGAAAATGGGTTTATTCCAGATTACGACTCGATCACTGATGATATTTGGGAACGTTGTGAGCTGCTATTTATCTGTTCACCCAACAACCCAAGCGGTTCAGTCCACTCTGCAGAGACCATCAAAAAGCTGATTGCGCTAGCGGATAAATTCAACTTTATCCTAGCCTCTGATGAGTGCTATTCCGAGATCTATTTTGACGAAGCGAACCCACCCGTAGGTCTCCTAGAGGTCTGTGCGCAACTTGGCCGTCACGATTACAAAAATTGTGTCGTATTCCACAGTCTCTCAAAACGTTCCAACCTGCCTGGACTTCGCTCAGGTTTTATCGCCGGTGATGCCGCTCTAATCAAGCCGTTCCTGTTGTTCCGCACCTACCATGGATGTGCGATGCCACTTCAGGTTCAGAAAGGCTCCATTGCTGCTTGGAATGATGAGACTCACGTCCAAGATAACCGTGAACAGTACCGTCAGAAATTTGCGGCCGTTCTTGAGATTCTTGCACCGGTTATGGATGTCAAAATGCCGGATGCTAGCTTCTACCTTTGGGCGAAGACACCGATCGATGACGACGCTTTTACCGCAGGACTGTTTGAACAACAAAACCTAACAGTGCTACCCGGTCGTTACCTATCGCGTGAAACCGATGCAGGTCTCTACCCTGGTGCCGGTTATGTTCGTATGGCACTGGTAGCAACGGTTGAAGAGTGTGTCGAAGCGGCTTGGCGAATTCGCCGTTACATCGAGTCGCTGTAAGGATGGCTATGAACCTTTACGGCATTCCAAACTGCGACACGGTAAAAAAAGCGCGCAAGTGGCTCACTGATCAGGGTGTGGAGTTTACCTTCATCGACTTTAAAAAGAGCCCACCCACAGTTGAACAGATTAAGCAGTGGGTTGACGCGGCCGGTATTGAGGTTGTCCTAAACAAACGCGGTACAACCTGGCGCAAGTTGGACGATGCCACAAAAGCGATTACAGATGAGTCTGTATTGATCAATTTGATGAGCGAACAGCCCAGCATGATCAAACGCCCAATTTTTGAATTCAATGGTCAGATTGAGGTCGGTTTTACCCCTGATACTCAATCGGCATTAACGATTTAACACGAGGATATAGAGATGACTAATTTTGCATTTGGCCTAGGTGTAGGTACTAAATCAGCGGCTGGCGACTTGCTAGAGGTCTACTACAACCAACCACTGCTTAATGCAGACTCAGCACTGGTTAATGCTGCAGGTAAAGCCGTGGGTTACACCGGTGGCAACGCTGCGATCGAGGTAGATGCCGCTCAGCTAAAAGCTCTAGAGGCTGCATTTTTGAGCGTTGGCGCTGAAGATCAAGCCGAGATTGTCGAGGTTCTTGAAGGAACCGCACAGCCCGTCATCTTGACGATCCTTGAATCTGACGATGCACCAACGACCACGGCTGAAGTCTACCTTAAGCTGTCATTGATCTCGCACCGTCTCGTTAAGCCTCACGGCCAGAACCTAACCGGTATCTTTGGTCTGCTACCGAACATCGCCTGGACGAACGAAGGTCCAATCGCGGTCGATGAGCTCTCTAAGCGCCAGCTAGCCGCTCGTGCACAGGGTCGCATGCTTCACGTTCACTCAGTCGACAAGTTCCCACAGATGGCGAACTACGTTGTGCCAACGGGTGTTCGTATCGGTGCCGCATCTCGAATCCGCCTAGGTGCTCACGTAGGTGAAGGCACCACTGTTATGCACGAAGGCTTCATCAACTTCAACGCAGGCACTATGGGTGTCAGCATGGTTGAAGGTCGTATCTCTGCCGGCGTCGTCGTAGGAAACGGCTCAGACCTAGGCGGTGGTTGTTCGACTATGGGCACTCTCTCTGGCGGCAACAATGTCATCATCTCTGTTGGTGAGAACGCACTGCTAGGTGCCAATGCAGGTCTAGGCATTCCACTAGGGGATCGCTGCACACTGGAAGCGGGCCTCTATGTAACAGGCGGCTCGAAAGTGACCATTCTTGATGACCAAAACAACGAAGTAACCACGGTTAAAGCGTCTGAACTGGCTGGCAAGTCGGATCTACTGTTCCGTCGTAACTCACAAAACGGCCGTATCGAAGTTAAAACAAACAAGTCAGCAATTGAGTTGAATGAAGAGCTACACGCTCACAACTAATCCTGAAAGACAAAGGTAGATAGAAGATGACTCAGCGCTCCGCCACTCTCGAACTTGCTTGCGATCTAATCAGCCGCCCTTCTGTTACCCCAGAGGACGCAGGTTGCCAAGCAATGATGTGTGAGCGCCTTGAAGCGCTGGGCTTCACTATCGATCATATGCCGTTTGAAGAGGTGACCAACTTCTGGGCACGTCGAAACCAAGAGGGTCCTGTACTCTGTTTCGCAGGACACACTGATGTTGTGCCAACCGGCCCTATTGAGCGCTGGAAAACTCCACCCTTTGAACCGACCATCATTGATGGTCATCTGCACGGGCGCGGCGCGGCTGATATGAAAGGCAGTATCGCTGCCTTTATGACGGCACTGGATCGATTCGTTGCTAAACATCCGGATCATAAAGGCTCTATCGCTCTTCTGATCACCAGTGATGAAGAGGGTCCCTACGTCAATGGCACAACGCGAGTCATTGATACCTTGGAAGCTCGCAACGAGAAGATCACCTGGGCAATTGTGGGCGAGCCATCGAGCACAACCTTGGTTGGCGATGTCATCAAGAACGGTCGTCGCGGATCGCTTGGCGCCACCCTGAAAGTGAAAGGGGTTCAAGGCCATGTCGCCTACCCTCATCTGGTGCGCAACCCCATTCACGAATTCGCGCCAGCATTAGCCGAACTGTCACAAACTGAGTGGGATCAGGGCAACGACTTCTTCCCACCCACCAGTTTTCAAGTCTCTAATATCAACGCAGGCACCGGTGCGACCAACGTTGTACCTGGCGAAGTCGAAGTGAAGTTTAATTTTCGTTTCTCAACCGAGGTGACTGACACTGAACTGCGAACGCGTGTTGAATCGATTCTAGAGAAGCACAATGTTGAGTATGAGATTGAGTGGAACCTATCGGGTCAGCCTTTCCTAACGGCAGCCGGTGATCTAGTCGATGCGGCTCGTGATGCCATTCGATCGGTCACAGGCCGAGAGACCGAACTGTCAACAAGCGGTGGTACATCAGACGGTCGCTTTATCGCTCCGACAGGTGCACAGGTGGTTGAGCTAGGTCCTGTTAATGCCACCATTCATAAGATTGATGAAAACGTTTCTGTCGCCGATCTAGACACCCTCTCCGAGATTTATGAACAGGTCATGATCAACCTGTTGACTGACGCCTAACATGGAGCTGATCTGCCCTGTCTGTCAGGAGCGACTATCACTCAACGAGCAAAAGAAAACGCTCCGATGTGATAACAATCACAGCTTTGATCGAGCCAAACAGGGCTACTGGAACCTGCTTTTAGTGCAAAACAAACGCAGTAAGGATCCTGGTGACAACCCCGAGATGATTGCTGCGCGAAGTGACTTCTTGAATGCCGGCTATTACGCCCCAGTCTCAGACACTTTGAACGAACTAGCTCGGCAATATACTGACACCCACCCAAGCGTTATCGATTTAGGCTGCGGCGAAGGCTACTACACCCTCGCACTGCAAAACACCTTAGATCAGGCCGAGATTCTAGGCTTAGATATTTCCAAACACGCCATCAAAGCGGCCTGCAAACGCTCGAAGTCAATCACCTGGGTGGTTGGATCATCAGCTAACATCCCAACAGAGAATCACAGCTTAGATCTCGCTGTCATCGTATTCAGCCGCATACTCGGCGAGCCTATCGCAAACGCCCTGAAAGAAGATGGACACTTAATCATTGCCTATCCAGGCGAGCGCCACCTCTACTCACTGCGCGAAGCGATCTACGATGAGGTGCGAGAAACCGACTCTTCACCCCAAAGCGCTTTAGGTACACAGTTCGAACGCATTGATGAGCGACGTGTTCATTTTGAGATTGAACTCACCTCACGCGACGCACTGCATAACCTATTTATGATGACCCCCCACGGCCAACGCGCAGCAAAACAGCTGGCTGATTATCAACAATTCACGACCGAAGTGGATATTCATCTCGCAGTTTTCAAGAAAAGCGCCTAAATTACCCCTATACCCTGTCATTCGCGTTAAGGAACAGTGATGAGCGAGCAACGCCACCCCGACATCGAGGTCTACGTCAAAGAGCGCACAGCCCAACAGATCCTAGAGTGGGTCCAAACACTCGGCACCCTGACAACCGATAAGAGCACTAAAGAGTCGATAAAATCTAAGCTCCTCATCGGCGATGTTGAAATCCCCGTTTTGATTCAACAGCGTGTTATCGGTAAAGCGTGGAGCTCTGTTTGGTTTGATAGCAGCGAGACACCCTGGGCAACCGATCTCGAATGTGCGCATCAAATCGCGAAAGAGATGGAGACTCAAACTCGCTGTATCGCCTCCGGCTGGCAAGAGGGAGATGAGCCCGATGAGTGGTATAAAGTCCACCAGGGGGTCGAGGAGAAAATTGTATGGAATACGAACTAAAACAGCCTGCACTACTCCACGCTCTTTTGCTAGATGGTCAGGGCGGTGCTATTGCACTGAATTCTGAACAGATCTCTCAGCGGAGTGAGCTTGACGGTGAAGTTTGGATACATTTGGACTACACCGAAAAAGAGAGCCACACCTGGCTAGAGGAGCACTCAGGTCTATCGCAATCAGCGATCGATACCCTTCTAGCTGATAAGGTTCGTCCAAGAACAACCAGACTCGATGATGAACTGCTCATCGCATTGCGAGGGGTCAACTTAAACGTCAATTCTGACCCTGAAGACATGGTCTCTATACGCCTTCTTCTTAAACAGAATTGTCTCATCACGACACGCAAGCGTCGCCTACAATCTGTGACACAACTGGTTGAACAGCTCCAACAGGGCAAAGGTCCACACACCCTCTCGGATCTGATCACAGAGTTGGCAGACGGCCTGACAGAACGTATTGGTCGTTTAGTAGAAGAGTTAGATGTGCGGCTTGAGTCCCTTGAAGAGCAACTGGAGCAACAGGGCTCAAAGAGCCTGCGTGAACCGCTAGCCGAGATGCGTACGACTAACGCTCGACTCAAACGTTATTTAGGCCCACAAAAAGAGGCTCTGACACAATTGATAGCCTCTAAGAGCACTCTTCTCAATGACGATCATCGCGCCTCGCTGTTTGAGACGAATGACCACCTCACTCGTCATATAGAAGATCTAGACATGTTGCGAGAACGCGCAGGTGCGGCACAAGATAGCATCATGGCCCAGCTGTCAGAGCAACTGAATGAGCGTCTATACCTTCTCGCCATCATCTCCGGACTCTTTCTACCCTTAGGATTTTTAACCGGTCTACTCGGAGTAAATCTTGGTGGTATACCCGGTGCTGACAACAGTTCAGCGTTTTTCATTTTCCTAGCGGCTCTATCGGGTACGACCGGCTTACTGGTCTACCTACTTAAGCGCAAAGGCTGGCTCTAGTGGGCCGTTGGCGACCCCCTGCAGAGAAGAGCTCCCCCTACATTACCAAAGAGGGGTATGAGCGCTTGAATGCAGAGCTTAAACATCTTTGGAAGGTCCGACGTCCTGAGGTCACACAAGCCCTCAAAGAGGCTGCTGCAGAGGGCGATCGCTCAGAGAATGCCGAGTACATCTATCGTAAAAAAGAGCTCAGAGAGATCGATAGGCGCGTTCGATACCTCGCTAAACGTATGGATCACTTTAAAGTGGTCGAGCATCTACCAGAGCAACGCGATACCGTCTTCTTTGGTGCCTGGGTGACCCTAGTTGATGAAGAGGATAACGAGATTGAGTACCGAATTGTCGGAGCCGATGAGATCAACCCTAAACTCGGTTATATCAGCGTTGATTCCCCACTTTCTAGAAAACTGCTAAAGCGTCAACTGGGCGAAGAGATAGAACACAATACACCAGACGGAAGAACACTCTGGTATGAGATATTGGCGATACGATATGAGTAGCAAGAAATGGTGGGTCGTATAGGATTCGAACCTATGACCAATTGATTAAAAGTCAACTGCTCTACCAACTGAGCTAACGACCCTGAACAGGTAATGTGAGATTTGTGAGAATGGTGGGTCGTATAGGATTCGAACCTATGACCAATTGATTAAAAGTCAACTGCTCTACCAACTGAGCTAACGACCCACTCCAAATCTCGGTTTGGCTCCTCGAGCTGGACTCGAACCAGCGACCAATAGATTAACAGTCTACTGCTCTACCAACTGAGCTATCGAGGAATAAACCTTGGACATCCTAATGGCGGAGGGACAGGGATTCGAACCCTGGGAGCCTCTCGACTCGTCGGTTTTCAAGACCGGTGCTTTCGACCACTCAGCCATCCCTCCGTTAGGATGGGCGCAGATGTTACCGTCCTCAGTTTTTCTGTCAACCATTAGCCACAAAAAATTCACAAAAAAGTGAAAAAAAGTTCTTTTTTGATCACCCAATGATCAGTTTGTTCAAGGATTGATCAGACAAGCGACATAAATCGGAAATCTTCCAACAAACGCCTTAGCGAATTGTGATGAATGTCAGTACTTGCAGCGACCGCCCTGTGATAGGATTCGACTAACAATTTCTACATTGAGTAACGCTATGTACAACATTCCTAAGGTCAATCTTCGGGGCAAAGTATCTGATATCGAGTGGCAAACACGCATCGATTTAGCTGCAGCCTACCGACTGGTCGTACTGCATGGTTGGGATGATCTTATCTATACCCACATCTCGGCACGTATCCCCGGTACCGAAGAGCTACTGATCAACCCGTTCGGCCTACGATTCGATGAGGTAACCGCTTCCAATCTGGTCAAGATCGACATTGATGGCAATAAAATCGATCCGGACTTTCCGTATGACATTAACCCTGCGGGTTTTACCATTCATAGCGCGGTGCACCTCGCACGCCACGAAGACCAGTGCTCATTTCACCTGCATCACCCTGATCTGATTGCGGTTGCGACTCGCAAAGAGGGACTACTGCCATTAAGTCAGTACTCAGCCTTTGCGTTAGCCAGCATCGCTTACCACGAGTATGAAGGTCTGGCGGTTAATCCAGAGGAGATCAAGCGTCTACAGGATGATCTTGGCAACGCTAACTTCTTCATGCTGCGAAATCATGGTGCACTGACAATGGGCAAAACCATTGGCGACGCTTTCATGCACATGTACGACCTGATTATGGCCTGTGAAGTGCAGGTCAAAATGCAGCATAACGCGACTGATATTGTTCCTGTTCCACAAAGCGTGATCGATGGCATCAAAGCCCAGGCGAATGTCGTACACACTGGAACAACGGGTGGCCAAAAAGCTTGGCCAGCGATGCTACGAAAAGTTAAACAAGCTTACCCAGAATTTGATCAATAATTATTAGAGTTTAAGCAATGAAAATCACCGAAGTAGAGATTTTTGATATTCACTGTCCAGAGCGTCCACCCTGGAACCCTGTCTTTGTCCGCATTCATACCGATGAAGGCATTCACGGCCTCGGTGAAGCGGGCCTCGCCTACGACTGGGGACACAGTGCAGCGGCCGCAATGATTAAAGAGATCGCCGAAGCGGTTCTGATCGGCTTTGATCCGTTTAAGACAGAGCTTTTATGGTCACGCATGCTACGTGAAAGCTTCTGGGGACTTGGTGGAGGCCCTGTTCTATATTCGGCGATGAGTGCCATCGACACAGCACTGTGGGATATCAAAGGTAAAGCACTCGGACTCCCTGTCTACCAACTGTTAGGTGGCAAGACCAATGACAACCTGCGCACCTATGCCAGCCAACTGCAGTTCGACTGGGATAAAGATTGCACCAAGATGCTAACGCCTGCTGATTACGCCCGTGCAGCCTCAAAGGCGATGGCAGAAGGCTACGATGCCGTTAAAGTCGATCCGATCGTCTACGATGCTAACGGTGATTCAAGCTTTGACCGCACCAAGCTCTTTACACCTGCGCAGATGAAGCTGTTTGGGGATCGACTGCGTGCCATTCGTAACGAAGTCGGTGACGAAGTCGACATTATCTTCGAATCACACTCTTTAATGGGTGCCGCATCGGCCATCCAAATGGGTAAAGTGATCGAAGAGGTGGGCTGCATGATGTACGAAGAGCCTGTGAACTACCTCAACTCTAAAGTGCACAAAAAAGTATCCGAGGGTGTTAACGTGCCCATCGCAGGGGGTGAACGGCTATATCACCGCTGGGATGTTCGTCAGTACTTTGAAGATCAATCGATCGACGTGCTTCAACCTGACGTCGGCCTTTGTGGCGGCTTCACTGAAGCTAAGAAGGTGTGTGACTACGCCGATGTCTACGACATTCGCATTCAAGCCCACGTGTGTGGTGGACCCGTAGCAACCGCCGCGTCACTGCAACTGGAAGCAGCGATTCCTAACTTCCTTATTCACGAGCACCACACCTATGCGATCAAGTCTTGGAACCGCGAACTCTGTATTCAGGATTATCAGCCAGTGAACGGCAAGTTCAGCGTACCGGATCTTCCAGGCATCGGTATTGAGCTAAATGATGAGATTGTCTACCGCTCACCGAATGTGAAGGTTAAGTAGTCAAATAGAAGACTAGAATCGGTAGATCTCACGCGCGTTGAGGTCTACCAACTTTTCAATTGGCAAACTTGCCTCTTGCAACACTCGCACAACCATCGACCAATAGTCGCTATAGCTCATAGAGAGTGTAATCAGAGGAAAGTTGGAAGCGACCATCACCCTACTCTCACCAAAAATCGAAACGACAGTTTCAATCGTCTGCTTAAGTGTTTTTTCGGTAAACGACCGATCGAGCATTTCAAAGCCAGAACATTTCACTTTTAGATTAGCCAATCCAGATAGCTTTTTAAGTCCAGCCAGCCACATCTCACTCTCTGTCTCAGGCAAAGCAGATGAACCGAAACCCTGATGGTTCAGAACAACTTGAAGTGCAGGAAATTGTTTAAAGAGATTAAACACCTTATCAACATCATCGAGCTCGGTAACATCAAACTGCAGTTCAAAGATAAGGTCAGCCTGCTCTAAACTTCGCAAATTAAGCAGGGTATTCGGGCTACTAAGAATCGTATCTAGCTGATCATCAAAAATATCTCTAACTCCAACAAGTGAAGTGCGTTTAGACAATTCAGATAGCTGCTGATTAAACTGGTCAGGGCTTACACAAAGATCAACACAACCCACTGTCTTGATGGGCAGCGCTGCTTGAGACTCTACCCAATCAACCTCCAACCAAGATTTTGAATTATTAAAGCCCGCCTCTATATGAGAGTATCCAGATAGGCTTAGCCCATCAGATAGAAACAGATCAGACGCTCCAAAATCCCTGAGTAGTTTCGATTTATCAGGCCAGTATGGGGCTGAGTTTGGCTGCAACCAACCATACTCACCTTCAGCAAGATTAAACAGATGCAGGTGCGGATCAGTAATATTGATCATTAGCGCGTGGTGTATCCGCCATCAATCGGCAACATGGCACCGGTGACAAAACCCGCCTCATCACTGGCCAAGTAAGCCACCATTGCGGCCACCTCATTAGGTTGCCCAATGCGCCCGATAGGCTGCTCATTGGCCTCTGCCTGATGCACTTCATTGAGATCTGAACCTGAGCGAGCACAATAGGCTTCAACCGCTTTGGTGTAGAGCGGCGTCTCGATCGTACCTGGGCAGACAATATTGGAGCGGATATTAAACTGGGCGTAATCGATTGCAGTGGTTTTGGCGAGTGAGGCCAGAGCGTGCTTGGTCATGTTGTATGCACAGGAGTTCGACTTAGCCACTGACGATTGATCTGAACCGATAAAAATGATCGAACCGCCCTGCTCTTTCATGTGCGGCACAGAAGCTTGAACAAGCGAGAAGGCACCCTTCACGTTCAGATCAAACATCGAAATAAAATCCGCTTCGCTCGTCTGTTCAATATTAGCGGATAGATGACGCCCAGCGTTGGATACAACCACATCGATGCTGTATTGATCGGCAATATGATTAACAGCGTTCGTTACCTTTTGATGATCCGTCACATCGCAGATCAACGTCTCGCCAACGGCGCTTGGGCTGATGTCGAGGTTAAATACCCTATCGCCCAGCTCAGCAAAGCGCTCTGCAATCGCCAAACCTATCCCCGAAGCACCACCTGTAATCACAACTGTTCGCTGCATAACTCACCTATCTAGATTGATGAGCCATTGTAACCAGCCAGTGCCAGACAGGTCTATAAACCTGTCTGGCACTGTTTGATAAGGGTTTAGCTATATATTATTTGGCCAACCAAGCCTCTAGATCGTCAGCTCCACCGACTCGCTGACCATCAATGAATACCTGCGGTGTTGTTCCCTGACCAGTTACAGCGGCTAGTGTCGAGTAACTTAGTCCTTTCGCACCTAGGTTGATCTCTTCGTAGCTGAAACCAGCCTCACTCAATGCTTTCTTAGCACGCGTACAGTGCGGGCATCCTGGTTTGGTAAACACAGTGACGCGCATAGGCTGCTCCGCATTGGCGTTGATGTAGTTCAACATTGTGTCGGCATCGGACACTTGGAATGGGTCACCTGGCACATCCGGTTCGATGAACATCTTCTCAATGACGCCATCTTTAACCAGCATCGAGTAGCGCCAGCTGCGCTTACCAAAGCCAAGATCCGCTTTATCAACCAACATACCCATGCCGTCGGTAAACTCGCCATTACCATCAGGAAGCATGTAGATATTCTCTGCACCCTGATCACCAGCCCAGGCATCCATCACAAATGGATCATTCACTGATAGGCAGATGATGCTATCCACACCCTCTTTGGCGAAGACAGGAGCCAATTCGTTATAGCGAGGCAAATGGGTGCTTGAACAGGTCGGTGTAAATGCTCCGGGTAATGCAAACACAATGACCGTTTTACCCTTGAAAAGATCATCTGTAGTGACTTTAGCCCACTCGTTACTTTCACGAATTGGAAATGTAACCTGTGGGACTGTTTGTCCTTCTCGATTCATCATGGCTTGACTCCTTTTATGTAAAGCTCGTTCGTTTCGATAGATTTAGAATATGAGAAATAGATATTTTAATAAAATTAATTAAAACTAATCACTTCATATTTAAAACCTATAGCAACAATAAATAGAGAGCCCTGTTGCCTAATCTGATAGAATCGCGCCATTCATTTATGTAGGAACTTTGCGTGTTTAGCGAACTCGATATCAGTGATCGTATCTTAAAAGCGATCGACCAAATGGGCATTACTCAACCCACCCCAGTGCAACAGGAGAGCATCCCTGTCGCGTTAGAAGGTAAAGACCTTCTGGTTGGTGCAGAAACAGGCAGCGGTAAAACACTCGCTTTTGTTGTGCCACTGCTACAAAAGCTGCTCGACACGCCTAAACCTCGCTCGGGCACACGCGGACTGATTCTGACCCCTACACGAGAGCTGGCTGAACAGGTCGAAAACATGTGTGCAGAGCTAGCGGCATTTACACAAATTCAGGTTCAGAGCGTGTGTGGCGGTGAAAACTGGTCAAACCAGGTCGCTCGTCTACGTAAAAACCCAGAAATTTTAGTAGGCACACCAGGTCGTTTGAAAGAGCACCTTGAGCGCAACACCCTCGATTTTGATGATCTTGAGTACCTTGTTCTTGATGAAGCCGATCGCATGCTCGACATGGGCTTTAAAGATGAGATGAGCTTTATTATTGATGCCTGCCCTGCACAGCGTCAGACGCTTCTGCTCTCTGCAACGCTCAACCACAGCAAACTGCAAAGCCTCATCAATGTTGGTCTTAAAGAGCCAGTTCGATTGCAGCTTGCGACTGCACAAGATGCTGTTGAGACGATCACACAGCAGATGATCCTAGCTGATCACCCTGGTCACAAAGAGAAGATACTACTTTGGCTGCTAGATAACGAAGAGCATGAGAAAGGGATTATCTTCTGTAATACCCGTGCCTTTGCAGAGCAGCTTGGTACTAAATTACAACGTGAAGGTCGTCGCATTGGCATTCTTCATGGCGAGATGGAGCAGCCCGAGCGTAAGCGTATTCTGCAGCTATTCAGAGATGGCCGCATCAACCACCTAATCGCAACCGATGTTGCAGCACGTGGATTGGACATTGAAGGTGTCGACCTCGTCATCAACTTTGATATGGCGCGTAAGGGTGATGAGTACGTTCACCGTATCGGCCGCAGTGGTCGGCAGGGTCGCAAAGGCTTGGCTATCAACCTGATCATGTCGAACGAGTGGAACCTATCCGCGACCATCCAGCGCTACCTTAAAGTGACGTTTGAGATGCGATCCATTGCGGGACTGAAAGGTCACTACAAGGGGCCTGAAAAAGTTCGTAAGAACGGCCGCGCAGCGGGTACTAAAAAGCGCAAAGAGTCTGATAAACGTAAGAGCAGCGATAAGCCTAAGGTTAAACAGCGCGCTCGCGATAAGAAGGATATCGGCAAGCGTCGTCAACCAGCAGCTGCTGCATTAGGCGATGGCAATGCACCAATGATGCGCCGTAAGACAACGGGACTGGATCCAAACGACTGATGAAACAAGCACTACCCTCTTTCTATTTGAGCCACGGCTCACCGCTTGATGCATTAGTGTTCGGGGAATCTGAACAACAGCGCCTTGATGAGCTAGCAAAATACCCGCAACCCAAAGCGATACTCATCATGTCGCCACACTGGTTTACTGGCGGGATTAAACTGACCTCATCACTCCAGCCTGAAACCATTCATGACTTTTACGGTTTCCCTGATGAGCTGTTTGCCATTCAATACCCTGCCAAAGGGGATTTAGAGTTGGCGATTTATGCCCAGTCACTACTCACCTTTGCCGGTTATGAAGTGGAGTTGGATGCACAACGCGGCTTAGATCACGGAGTCTGGGCCCCGCTTAGACATCTCTATCCAGACGCAGATGTTCCGGTTGTAGCACTCTCGATGCCAAGAACGAGCACGCCTGAATCACTCTACAAGATGGGGTATGCACTGCGTTCCTTAAGACAAGAGGGAGTGCTCGTCATTGGATCCGGCAGCACAACCCACAATCTAAGAGATGTTCGCCAACCTGGGCAGCCTGAGTACGTAAGCATGTTTACCGACTGGCTAAAAACTCGACTGGAAAAACGTGAACTGGCCACTCTACTGAACTACCGTTCAGTGGCCCCTTATGCACAAGCCGCCCACCCCACTGATGAACACCTTATCCCGCTCTACTTTGCACTGGGTGCGGCCGGTGATGAGTGGGTCAATCTGAAACATATGAACGACGAAGTCCGACACAGCGCTATCGCCATGGACTCTTGGATGTTTGGCATCAATGCTGAGTAAGTTGTTTAAATCAAACATCGATAAACTCAAAAAGGCTCTTCTCAAAGAGGATCTCAAAGGCTTTAGGGAGATCCTAAACAGAGTCGACCCTGCTGATCTATCAGCTGCATCCACACAGCTCATTGAAGCGGCGATTCACGAGTCCGCACCTGACTATCTAGAGTCACTTCTGCAGAAGCTGCAGATCTCTGATACTGAAAAATTGCTCAATTACGGGCTATTAGCCTGCACCACTGAACAGCCGATCAAGACCCTAAGAGTGTTACTAAGAGAGGGGTTAAATCGCATCTCCAACCAGCAAATCAATCAGCTGAGTAGGTTTATTGTAAACAATAGGGAGAGTGATCGAATGGCCCTGCTCAGCCTAGTGTCACAACATGGCTGTGACCTCAACGGTGCGACTGAAGCGATTGTGTTCGCAATTAAAAATGAAGATAGAGAGCTGATGAAGTTTTTGATTGAGTCCGGTGTCAGACTGAACGAGCAACAGTTAACAGAAGCCTCTGAAACCTTTCAAAGCTACGCCAGCCGCATTGTAGCTGACAAAACATTGAGAGACAGTTGGCTTTAAATCCCACTAAGATTTAACCACAGACCTCACAAGTTGCTCGCTTAGATAACTTCAACGTTTGAAATTGCATCGTCTTGGCATCAATAAGCAGCAACCGCCCTTCTAAAACCTCGCCGATGCTAGCCAACACTTTGAGTGCTTCCGCTGCTTGAATCGTACCGACCATACCAACAAGAGGCGCAAACACGCCAGAGGTTGAACAGTTTTGATCAACATTGGCATCCGCAGGATAGAGGCACTGATAGCAAGGTGTTTCAGGGTGGCGAGGATCATAAACACTGACCTGCCCTTCAAAACGAATCGCAGCACCTGAGACCAGCGGCTTACCGGCCTCAAAACAGGCTCGATTCAGTGCATGGCGGGTTTGGAAGTTATCGGTACAATCAACGACCAGATCCACACTGCTGACGGTGCGTTGCAACAACTCACCATCTAATCGATCAGTGATCACGCTGGCCTGGGTATTGGGATTGATCTCAGCAATCTGCGCTTGGGCCGACTCTACTTTAAACTCACCCAATCGTTGATGCGTATGGATCACCTGACGCTGAAGGTTGCTTAGCTCGACTCGATCATCATCAGCCAGTACCAACTCACCCACACCTGCCGAAGCCAAATAGAGTGCAACTGGGCTGCCTAATCCACCCAAGCCAACGATCAACACTTTGGCGTTTAACCAAGCCTCTTGACCGGCCGCGTCGACTTCCGGCAACAGAAGGTGTCGGCTGTATTGCAATAACTGTTCATCATTTAACATCAGACTCTCCAACAACCACCGGTAATTCTGGGATTACCCCCATAATCTTGTCGTGTTTCAACCTGTTCAAATCCAACCTGTTTAAGTTTATTGGCCACCTGCTCCGCTTGATCATAGCCATGCTCTAGTAGCAACCAGCCATCACCCTTCAAATAGGCTGGAGCTATCTCAATAATATAGAAGAGATCGGCTAGCCCTTCATCCTCGGCAGTCAATGCCGTTAGGGGTTCAAAGCGGACATCACCCTGCTCTAAATGAGTATCTTTAGGATCAATATAGGGTGGATTTGAAACGATTAAATCGTACTGACCGGCCAAAGGTTCAAACCAAGAACCGGATAGCACCGTTAAATTAGAGGCGCCTAAACGAACTGCGTTTCGTCTTGCCAACTCAGCGGCCTCTGCAACGAACTCCACAGCACTCACTTGCCATGCAGGGTTTTCCAGCGCCAACGCGATGGCGATAGCACCCGTTCCTGTACCTAGGTCGACTGCAGATGCTTTCGAATTGAGAGGCAACTCAAGGGCCCACTCAACCAAGGTTTCGGTATCAGGACGAGGAATTAACGTGTGTTGATTGACCTCTAGATCAAACGACCAGAAGCCACGACGTCCCGTTAAGTGAGCGACAGGAGTGCCCTGTGACCGTTTAACTAGGAGTGAATCAAACTGGCTAAGCTGCTCTGCTGTCAGCTCTTTTTCCGGCCAAGTTCTAAGATAACTGGGGTCTTTTTGAAGGACAAAGCAGAGTAGATGTTCTACATCGACGCGAGCAGAGTCTGATTTCAGCTCTGCCGATTTCGCTAGGGCCTCGTCGATGCGCATCAATTAATCGTCAGACAGCGCCGTTAGCTGCTCTGCCTGATACTCCTGCATTAGCGTATTGAGAACCTCATCCATATCACCCTGCATCACCTCATTTAGCTTGTAGAGGGTCAGGTTGATACGGTGATCGGTCAGACGTCCCTGAGGGTAGTTGTAGGTACGAATACGTTCTGAACGATCGCCCGATCCAACCAAGCTTTTACGGGCGCTGGCCTGTTCCGCTTGCACCTTATCGATCTCTGCCTGCTGCAGACGTGAGGCGAGCAGCGCCATCGCTTTAGCACGGTTTTTGTGCTGCGAACGCTCCTCCTGACACTCAACCACTACACCTGTTGGGATGTGCGTAATACGAATTGCGGAGTCTGTTTTGTTGACGTGCTGACCACCGGCACCGGATGCACGGAAGGTATCAACTCGCAGGTCCGCTTTATTGATATCGATTTCGGCCGACTCATCCATCTCAGGCATTACCGCAACGGTACAGGCCGAAGTATGAATGCGTCCCTGGGATTCGGTTTCAGGCACACGTTGTACACGGTGCGCACCCGATTCGAACTTCAGTCGAGAGTAAACGGCATCGCCGATAACACGAGTGATGATCTCTTTGTAACCGCCGTGCTCACCTTCATTCGCACTGATGACCTCTACCCGCCAACCGATCTTCTCGGCATAGCGTGAGTACATTCGAAACAGATCACCGGCAAAAATAGCCGCCTCATCACCACCGGTTCCCGCTCGAATTTCAAGAAAGACGTTACGACCATCATTAGGGTCTTTCGGCAGCATCAAAATTTGCAGATCAGCATCAAGTTGCTCTTCTAGGGCTTTAGCCTCTTTGAACTCCTCTTGCGCCATCTCTTTTAGATCAGCGTCGTCCTCTTCCATCATCAGAAGCGCGGTCTCTTGATCCTCTTTCGCCTGATTCCACTGGTTAAAGGTGGCGACGATCGGCTCTAGGTCCGAATATTCACGTGAGTAATCACGGAACTGATCTTGATTGCTAATAACACTCGGATCGCTCAGCAGAGCCGACAGCTCTTCAAAACGATCAACCAACGACTCCAGTCGCTGACGTATGGATTCTTTCATCTTTAATTTCCGACGCTAATCTTTCGATTGCGGATTGAGTTGAAACAGCTCTTGAACCGATCGCTGCAGATCGTCACGACCCTCGGCAGACGCTTTGCGCAACTGCACACTAGGCTCGTGTAAAAACTTGTTGGTTAAACCATTCGCTAAACGCTTTAGCACCTCTTCAGGTGACTTACCATTTTGCAGTTGCGATAGCGCCTTCTCTAGCTCTTCATCGGCTATGCTCATCTGCTGCTGTCGAAGAGCAGTCAATGTATCGACGGCATCCAACTCACGCAATTGACGCATGAAAAGTTCTGCACCCTGCTCAATGATCGCCTCAGCCTCTTGCGCGGCCTCCTGTCGTGAGCGCTGATTCTCTTCGATCACCTCCGTCAGGTCATCAACGGTGTAGAGGTAGACATCCTCAAGATCGCCCACCTCGGCTTCGATGTCACGAGGAACGGCAATATCCACCATAAACATAGGACGGTGACGACGAACCTTGAGCGCACGCTCAACACTGCCTTTACCCAAAATAGGCAACTGCGATGCCGTAGAGGTAATCACGATATCCGCGTTAGGAAGCTCATCAGGGATAGAGGCAAACTCAACCGCTTTACCATCTACCTCATCAGCCAATGCCAGAGCACGTGATAGCGTTCGGTTCGCGATGGTAATCGATTTGATTCCAGCATTTTTCAGGTGTCGAGCCACCAGCTCGATGGTTTCACCGGCACCAATCAGTAGCGCTCGGCTATCCGCCAAATCGGCAAAAATGTGCTGCGCCAAGCTGACCGACGCATAGGCAACAGAGACTGGGTTCTGTCCAATACTGGTCTCGGTTCGAACCTGTTTGGCCACAGAAAAAGTCTGTCTAAAGAGTCGACCTAACTCTGCATGCGCTCGTCCCGCCTCTTGCGAAACAGAGTATGAGTCTTTCAACTGCCCAAGGATTTGAGGTTCGCCCAACACTAAGGAGTCCAAACCCGATGCGACACGCATCATGTGACGTGCAGCACCTAAATCCCAGTGCTCATAGATACAGTTGGCGAGTTGTGACTTATCGACCTGGTGATAGCTAGCCAACCAGTTGAGCAACTGATCTGATCCATCACCCTCTAAACGGCAGTACAACTCAGTACGGTTACAGGTAGAGAGTATAGCCACCTCTTCAAGTGCGGCCTCTTCACAGGCTTGCTTTACAGCGTCAACCAAAGACTCGGGCGCAAAGGAGACACGCTCCCTGATCTCAACCGGAGCGGTTTTATGGTTAATCCCTAAAGCGAGTAAAGACATGAATCCCTTTTGTACCTAAATATTACAGGTCGCTAATAATACACGGTAAAGACTAGTCTAATAAGACCTAGACCACTGTTTTTGTTCTGTTTTGCAGCTTATACACATGACAACACCCGATCGGTTTTCTATAGTGATGAGATTGGTAACCTAGGAGTTGAGATTTGAGATCGACAATAATCAGTGCATTGGCCCTTTCGGCTCTTCTAGCGGGTTGTACTCCTACAAAACCAAACAGCCCTTCAGAGCAGGCAGAACTTAAAAGCGCCGACTCGACTACCATCTATACACCGGGCGAACTTAACCAAGAGTCTTTGCTAGATTTGATCAGCGCTGAGCTCTATGGTCAGAATCGGGACTTTGCTCAATCCCAAGCACTTTTTTACAAGCAAGCACAACTCTCGCAAAGCCCTGAACTGGCTGAACGCGCTACTCGCATTTCACAATTCATGCGTGATGCAGAGCTTGTCGAGCAGTCGGCAACACTATGGCAAACGCTCGATCCAAACAAAGCCTTACCCTTTCAAATTTTGCTTAACCTCTACTTTCAAGAGGGCAAAATCGATCAAGCGTTGGAGCTCCTAGCAAGCCGTTCCGAATTTAGTGCTGAGACTTATGGCCTGATCGAAAGCCACCGTGCAACCTTACAACCCACGGAACTCAATGCACTGTTCGATCTCCTTCAGCATCTAGGGCCAGAGCAACAACAAAAGCTACCCAATATTCTGCTTCAAGCGCGCATCCAACGCTCACTTCAGCAACCCAACAAGGCCATTGATCTACTTGATCAGGGGCTGGCCATTGATCCTAATAATGCCGATCTAACTTTGGATAAGGCACGCGTCATTGGCATCGACCTTGAAGAGATCCCACGCGCACTGGATCTCATGCAGCCTGCACTAATAGAGCATACAGACCACAGAGAGCTTCAGGCTTTCCAAATTCGACTGCTTCTAATAGAGAGCCCAGATCAAGTCCCTAACCTAGTTGAGTCGGCCATCAACGAGAGTAATGAAGATCCACAACTGATCTACTACTACGCACTGCTACTGCTGGAAAACGAATTGCTCGACCCGGCTGAGCGTTGGATAGACCGCCTGATTGCCATGGATCCAGAGAACAGCGATATCTACCTCTACAAAGGAGCCATCGAGCAACAGCGTGGCAACACCGAAGCGGCTCTGAACGCTTACGGCAAGGTTAAATCAGGTGACAATCTACTAAACGCTTTTGCAAGAACCTTAGAGCTCATTGATCCAGCAACATCTAGCAGTGAGTTAGAGGTGCGCCTAACGACGCTCATCAAACAAGATCCAGAACGTATAGAGCCTTTGACCCGCATCGCCGCCGAATGGTTACTGGATCAACAACGCAATCAAGAGGCGATCGACCTGATCGACGAACAGCTAAAAATTGTTCCACAAGCCAACTCGCTGATTTATGCGAAAGCGATCGCTTTTGAACCGATCGATCCTGAGCAGATGCTGATCAACCTTGAACTAGCACTCTCATTGGATGAAGAGAACCCAAGCCTTAAAAATGCTCTAGGCTACTCAATGCTGCTCTATTCAGACGATTTTGAGAGGGCATTTAACCTGATTAAAGAGGCTTACCAGTCAACCCCGGACGATCCAGCAGTCATCGACTCTATGGGGTGGGCGTTTTATCTATCAAATAACTATCAAGAAGCTCTGATCTACATCGAACAAGCCTTTAAAGCTTTTCCCGACCCAGAGGTCGCTAAACACTACATTCAGGTGCTGGCCAAATTGGAACGGATTGACGAAGCCAAGACATTACTGGACACTCTGCTTCAAGATCACCCTGAAAACCGTCATACCCTTGAGGCCGAGCAGTGGCTAAACAGCTTGTAAAACTTTTTATACTGATCAGCTCAATCGCGTACCTAAGCGGGTGCATAACAAAACCTAAACCTATTCCTGTGCAACCGCTGACTGAACCCGTTCACTTCTCCTTTAGTGTGAGCGGAAAACTCGGTGTACGCGGAGATCAGATCAGCGAAAGCGCCCGCTTTAACTGGACCCAAAACCAACAGACGTTTGACCTAGCGCTGATCGACCCCTTTGGCCGCCAGGTCATGAGACTGACCGGCAATGATCGTTTTGCAAAGCTCGAAACGGACGATCAACAGAGCTACGTAGCAGATTCAGCCGAAGCCTTGATGCAGGAGTTATTGGGCTGGCAACTTCCAGTAAATCATGCCCTCTACTGGATTCAAGGCAGACCCGATCCAAGACAACCCTTCGTTGCAAAAGAGCCTGGGCAATTTCTGCAAAACGACTGGCAGATTAGCACGCTCGCACAGACGACTCTTAGCAGCGGCAAGACAGCACCTCGCAAGCTTAAAATGAGCCACACCCAACTGGATGTCACCTTAATCATCTCTGACTGGCAATTCCCACACTGATTCTGTGTAAAAAACAGTCAACAGGGGTTGATTTATAGCGCCTCTAATTTAAAATGTGCGCCTCTTAAATTTAGTGGGAAACCACTGGAGAGCGCTAGGGGTATAGCCAAGTTGGTAAGGCACTGGATTCTGATTCCAGCATTCGTAGGTTCGAGTCCTGCTACCCCTGCCATTTATTACGATGACAGATCCTCAACAAACGACTTCATCATACATTTCTTTTGACAAAGAGCAGGACTACGACGTGTCTAAGATGATGGTATTTACTGGCAATGCAAACCCAGCATTGGCAGAACGTGTAGCAGAGCGCCTAGATTTGGATCTTGGCCAAGCGACAGTATCCCGCTTCAGCGATGGTGAAGTAAGTGTAGAGATTCAAGAGAACGTTCGCGGTAAAGACGTTTTCATCGTGCAGTCGACCTGCGCACCGACAAACGACAACCTAATGGAGCTTATGGTCTTCATTGATGCTATCCGTCGTGCGTCAGCAACACGTATCACAGCGGTAATTCCTTACTTCGGTTACGCCCGCCAAGATCGTCGTCCACGTTCAGCACGTGTACCGATTAGCGCTAAAGTTGTGGCGACCATGCTAACCAACGTAGGCGTTGACCGCGTTTTGACAGTAGACCTGCACGCAGACCAGATCCAGGGTTTCTTCGATATCCCTGTTGATAACGTCTACGGTTCACCTGTTCTTCTAGACGACATTAACGACCAGAACTATGACGATGTTGTGGTTGTATCACCAGACATCGGTGGTGTTGTTCGTGCTCGCGCAGTCGCCAAACAGCTTGATACGGATCTTGCGATCATCGATAAGCGTCGTGAGCGTGCGAATGAATCACAGGTTATGAACCTCATCGGCGACGTTGAAGGTCGTACTTGTATTCTTGTTGATGACATGTGTGATACAGCAGGCACACTGTGTAAAGCAGCAGCTGCATTGAAAGAGAAAGGCGCGAAACGCGTTGTCTCTTACATCACACACCCGGTTTTCTCTGGCCCAGCCATTGATAACATTGCAAATTCTCAGCTTGATGAGATGGTTGTTACTGACAGCATCCCACTAAGCGAAGCCGCGAAAGGCTGTAGCAAAATTCGCCAACTTTCACTGGCACCCATGTTGGCAGAAGCGGTACGCCGTGTCTGCAACGAAGAATCAATCAGCGCGATGTTCCGTTAAGAACAGCTGATTTTAAGAGCTTCGGCTCACTAAACGCCCTTCGGGGCAAACAAAGCTGTAGAGATCTGGTCGCGGGTCCCTGCAGTTTTTAAATTTATATAGGTATATAAAATGTCTAACTTCACTCTAAATGTAACTGCCCGCGAAGATCAGGGGAAAGGTGCGAGCCGCCGCCTGCGTCGCGCTGGCCAAGTACCAGCAATCGTTTACGGTTCAGCTGAGCCACAGAGCATCAGCCTAAGCGCAAACGAACTAAGTAAAGCACTACAAAACGATGCGTTCTACTCATCGCCAATCGCGCTAGACCTAGACGGTACTAAGACAGTTGTAATCATCAAAGATCTACAGCGCCACCCTGCGAAGCCTGTTGTTCTTCACGCTGACTTCCAGCGCATCGATGACAACCAGCGCATTAAGATCCGCGTTCCACTTCAGTTCGTTAACTTCGAAAAATCAGCGGCTGCTAAAGCATCTGCTAAATTCGCTGCAGAAACAGCTGTTGTAGAAGTAACTTGTCTAGCTAAAGACCTTCCTGAGTCAGTCTCTTGTGACCTTTCTCAGATCCAGACTGGTCAGATTGCTCACCTTTCAGACATCGCTCTGCCAGAAGGTGTTGAAATCGTTGCTCTGCGTCGCGGCGAAGACCACGACCAAGGCATCGGTTACTGTTACTCACCACGCGGTGCTAAAGTAGCAGGCTAATAGCCTAATACGTGCCAGCTTATGGAAGGTATCAGCCTCATTGTCGGACTAGGCAACCCAGGTGCTGAGTATCACGAAACACGCCATAACGCTGGTGCAGAACTGGTTGAGCAGCTCGCTGCTCAACACAGTTCACCTCTTCAGCCCAACAAAAACTACTTTGGGCTCTACAGCAAGATCCTAATCAACGGACAACCCGTTCATCTATTGGTCCCAACGACCTTTATGAACCGGTCAGGCAAAGCCGTTGCAGCACTTGCAAACTTTTTTAAGATTCCCATTCAATCCATTTTGGTCGCTCACGATGAGCTAGATCTACCACCGGGTGTATCACGTCTAAAAAAAGGCGGCGGTCACGGTGGACACAATGGTTTGCGTGACATTATTGCCAGCATGGGCAATAACAAAGATTTTTACCGCCTCCGTTTAGGTATTGGACATCCGGGCAGCGCTCAACAGGTTGCAGGATTTGTACTGCGCAAAGCACCGATTGCTGAACGTAACTCTACCCAACAGGCGATTGATGAAACGTTGAGATACATCCCGATGATTGTCTCAGGGGATCATGCCAAAGCAATGAACACACTTCACAGTTTTAACGCATCAGCGAAATAGGACAGTATCATGGGATTTAAATGTGGCATCGTCGGCCTACCAAACGTCGGCAAATCAACGCTCTTTAACGCGCTTACTAAAGCGGGTATCGATGCAGAGAATTTCCCATTCTGTACCATCGAGCCGAACTCAGGCATCGTTCCTATGCCAGATCCACGCCTAAACGCACTGGCGGAGATCGTAAACCCAGAGCGCATCCTGCCAACCACGATGGAGTTTGTGGACATTGCAGGCTTGGTAGCAGGCGCCTCAAAAGGCGAAGGTCTTGGTAACAAATTCCTTGCTAACATCCGTGAAACGGATGCCATTGCACACGTGGTTCGCTGTTTCGAAGATGATAATGTCATTCACGTCGCTAACCGTATCCACCCACTTGAAGACATTGAGACGATCAACCTAGAGTTGGCTCTGTCGGATCTGGAGTCCTGTGAAAAGCAGCTGCAGCGTGTACAACGTTCAGCTAAAGGCGGTGACAAAGAGGCGGTTGCACAGAAAGCACTGCTGGAAAAACTAATCCCTCACCTATCAGAGGGTCAGCCAGTTCGCTCACTAGAGCTCTCTGATGACGAGCAGAAACTAGCGAAGGGATTCCACCTACTAACGACTAAACCGACCATGTACATCGCTAACGTCTCTGAAGAGGGTTTTGAAGATAACCCTCATCTAGATGCGGTTCGTGAGTTTGCCGCTAATGAGAACGCTGAAGTCGTTGCGATCTGTAACAAGCTAGAGTCTGAAATCTCAGAACTGGAAGATGACGAACGCCTTGAGTTCCTACAAGACATGGGTATGGAAGAGCCAGGCTTGGATCGTGTAATTCGTGCAGGTTACCAGCTACTGGGTCTGCAAACTTACTTCACAGCCGGTGTTAAAGAGGTCCGCGCTTGGACCGTCAAGATCGGTGCTACTGCACCCCAGGCTGCAGGCGTCATCCACACCGATTTCGAAAAAGGCTTCATCCGTGCTGAGACGATCAGCTACGATGATTTCATCGAATATAAAGGTGAAAAAGGCGCTAAAGAGGCGGGTAAAGCTCGCCTAGAAGGTAAAGATTACATCGTCAAAGATGGCGACGTTATCCACTTCCGTTTCAACGTTTAAAACGAAAATTTGTGAATTGATCAGCGATTGATCGATTCACAATTTTATCAGGCCGAATTTGGGTTTTTCCCTTAGATTCTATTGACATAGAAGCCTATAGAAGGAATAATTCGCGGCCTTGAAAGATGGCAATGTAGCTCAGTTGGTTAGAGCAACGCATTCATAATGCGTGGGTCACAGGTTCGAATCCCGTCATTGCCACCATCTAGGGGTATAGCCAAGTGGTAAGGCAGGAGGTTTTGATCCTCCCATGCGCAGGTTCGAGTCCTGCTACCCCTGCCATCTAAGTCTTTCAAGCATGGCAATGTAGCTCAGTTGGTTAGAGCAACGCATTCATAATGCGTGGGTCACAGGTTCGAATCCCGTCATTGCCACCATTCTAGGGGTATAGCCAAGTGGTAAGGCAGGAGGTTTTGATCCTCCCATGCGCAGGTTCGAGTCCTGCTACCCCTGCCATTTTTTTGAGTAATACTGCTTCATCACCACATCAATCTCATATTTCCATCGCGACCTTTTCAAGGACGCTCCAACAGTTAAAACTAAACACTAATGACTTTAGCATTGTTGGAGCCTTATCGCAGATGAGGCGATTTTCTAGGTATTGATCGCGACCTTTTCAAGGACGCTCCAACAGTTAAAACTAAACACTAGTGACTTTAGCATTGTTGGAGCCTTATCGCAGATGAGGCGATTTTCTGGGTATTGATCGCGACCTCTTTAAGAGATGCTTCAACAAAAAACCTCGCCGTGGCGAGGTTTTTTTGATTCAGACGCTCAATCACACATCCCGATCGCGGAAACCAATCAGGTAGAGAATGCCATCTAGGCCTAGGGTGCTGATCGACTGCTTAGCATTCTCACGCACTAGAGGTTTCGCTCTAAAGGCAATGCCTAAGCCCGCGATAGAGAGCATTGGCAGGTCGTTTGCACCATCCCCCACTGCGATGGTCTGTTCTAGAGAGACACCCTCTTTGGCAGCAATCTCACGCAGCAGCTCCGCTTTACGCTCACCATTGACTACCGTACCGACCACTTTACCGGTCACTTTGCCATCTTGGATGTCGAGCTCATTAGCGTGAATGTAATCAAAACCTAAGCGCTTCTGCAGGAACTTAGCAAAGTAGGTAAAGCCACCTGAAAGGATGGCAGTCTTATATCCAGTGCGTTTAAGCTGTGACATTAACTGTTCGGCACCTTCGGTCATTTTCAGGCGCTGAGCGATGCCTTCAAGGACCGACTCATCCAACCCTTCTAGCAGAGCAACACGACGCTTAAAGCTATCATTGAAGTCGATTTCACCGCGCATAGCCGCTTCGGTAATCTCAGAAACTTGCTCGCCAACACCGGCCTCTTTGGCCAGTTCATCGATCACTTCCGCTTCAATCAGTGTCGAGTCCATATCGAACACCACCAGACGGCGGTTACGACGATAGATGTCGTCACGCTGGAAGGCGATATCCACACCCAGCTCTGATGCCAAAGTTAGCAGAGTCGCTCGCACTTCAGCTTCATCCGCAGACATATCACGTACAGAGAACTCGACACAGGCTTTACTGCTCTCCTCTTCAACTGCATCAATTGAGACGCGACCAGATAGGCGTGAGATGTTATCGATATTAAGATCGTAACGCGCAGCCACCTCAGTCACTTTGGCGATATGCTCAGCCGAAATGCGTCGTGCTAGCAGAGTGATGATGTGACGTGACTTACCCTGTGCACCGACCCAGCTTTGGTACTCATCTAGAGTGACCGGTTCAAAGCGCGGCACCATGTTCATCTCGTGCGCTTTGAACAGCAGATCACGCAGCAGCGGTGAAGATTCAGCCTCATGAGGTACTTTTAACAGTAAACCTAGGGATAGGGTGTTGTGAATGACTGCTTGACCGATGTCTAGAACCTCAACATCGTATTTAGCCAAAATCGTAGTAATACCCGCGGTGACGCCCGGTTTATCGGAACCAGACAAGGTCAACAAAATCAGTTCGTTCATTCTCTTACTCGAGTCAAAGAAAGCTGTATGCGATTATACCCAGTTAAGAGCGCTTGCGCTTAGACGCGCCGCTCTTTTTTGCTCCACGGCTTTTGCTGGCTGTCTTACCGCCAAACTTTTCACCCGAGCTACCGCCTGAACGACCACCGCTTGAACGCCCAGAGCCTGAACCCTTAACGCGCGCACCTGATTTAGCACCACCCTTACCTTTCTGATCAAACAGCCCCATGGCCAAACGCTCTCGGACTGATGGTTTTTTCGTCGGTTTGTTTTTCTCTGAATCGAGCAGTTCGAAATCGATCTTACGCTCATCCAGATTGACTTGTGCAACGCGCACGCCTAATCGATCACCTAGCTTAAAGACGCGTCTTGTACGTTCGCCGATCAAACGCTGCTTGCCCGCTTCGAACTGGTAGTAATCACTTGGTAGGCTAGTGATATGAACGAGGCCATCGACAAAAAGATCATCCAACTCAACAAATACACCAAAGCCTGTTACCGCAGAGACAACGCCAGTGAACTCTTCACCAATCTGGCTCTGCATGTACTCACACTTCAGCCAAGAGACCACGTCACGTGTCGCCTCATCGGCACGACGCTCAGTCATCGAGCAGTGTTCACCGAATTGCAGCATCTGCTCTGCACTGTAGTTCATGACAAAGCTTGGGTTGCGTACAAAACCATCCGGTCTCGCTGCCCCTTTAATCTTCTTATCTTCGTGAATCGCTGATCGAATCATCCGGTGGACAAGAAGATCAGGGTAACGTCGAATCGGTGAGGTAAAGTGAGTGTACTCCTCATACGCCAAACCAAAGTGGCCATGATTATCAGGGCTATACACAGCCTGCTGCATCGAGCGAAGCATCATGGTTTGGATAATGTGTCGATCCGGGCGGTTTTCGATCGCCGACGCCAGTTTAAGATAGTCTTTAGGCTCCGGTGAATCACCACCCGGCAGCGCCAAACCCAACTCTCCTAAAAAGGCACGCAGGTTTTCCAGACGCTGCTCTTTAGGGCCGTCATGGATACGGTAGATAGCAGGTTTTTTGCGCTTCGCTAAGAACTTAGCCGTTGCCACATTGGCAGCCAACATACACTCTTCGATGAGCTTATGCGCATCATTACGTGTCACAGGTACTATGTTCTGAATCTTACGCTCATCACTAAAGACGATACGTGTTTCGGTGGTATCGAAATCGATCGCTCCACGATCATCGCGCGCTTCGCGAAGTCGGTGGAACAACCCATGAAGCGTCTGTAGGTGAGGTAGCACCTGTTTATATTGATCACGCCATAACTCAGCGTCAGCCGAGTCATCATCGCGATCCAACATAGCACCCACTTTGGTGTAGGTCAGACGGGCTTTAGAGTTTATGATCCCTTCAAAAAACTCCGCATCACCGATAGAACCGTCTCGTTTAATATTGAGCTTACAGACCATCGCCAAACGATCAACGTTGGGATTCAGCGAACAGAGTCCGTTGGATAACAGCTCAGGCAGCATCGGCACAACATACTCTGGAAAGTAGACAGAGTTACCACGTTTAACAGCCTCTTTATCCAGCTCGCTGTTCGGTTTAACGTAGTAAGAGACATCGGCAATTGCAACCCATAGGCGCCAGCCACCCATACGCTTCTTCTCAGCGTATACAGCATCATCAAAATCGCGAGCATCTTCACCATCAATCGTAACAAACGGAAGATCACGCAGATCGACACGATTGGTCTTGTCCTCTTCCCGAACTTCCGGTGTTAAATCACCGATCTCTTGATGAACGCCGGCATTCCATTCATTGGGAATGTCGTGGTTATGAATGGCAACTTGAATCTCCATCCCCGGCGCCAAGTGATCACCCAGCACTTCAACCACTTTAGCGCGCGCAGGGTGGCGCTTATCCGGTTGTTGAACCAACTCAACAACAATCAGCTGACCATCTTCGTATTTAAGATCTTTATCAGGATCCGGCATCACCACAATCTGATTGGTAATGCGTTGGTTCTCTGGAATCAGTGAACCGAAGCCATTCTCCCCATCAAAACGTCCCACGACCTTTTTCAAAGGGCGTTCTAGCAGCTCGATAACTTTACCTTCAGGTCGGCCTCGATGATCAGAGCCGATCTCTTGAACGAGAACGCGGTCGCCATCGAATAGCTGTTTCATCTGGCGAGCACTGATAAACAGATCATCACCGCCCGCATCGGGCTTAACAAAGCCAAAGCCATCTCGGTGACCAATGACACGACCAGGAATCAGATCCATCTTCTCGATCAAACCGAATTGATTGCGACGATCCGATATCAACTGCCCATCACGGCACATTGCGATCAAACGGCGACGCACCGCTTCAATATCATCAGGATGACTGAGCTTTAGCTCGGCACAAAGGTGCGCATGGCTTATAGGAGCCCCCCACTTTCGAAGAAACTCAATAATGTAGTCTCGACTGGGCACAGGTCGGTCGTATTTACCCGCCTCTTCCTGTGCGTTGGGGTCGTTATCGCGCCACTGTTTACTCATTAATCATCCAATCCATAATAGTGTTTCAGTCATATTAACCTGAAATAAAAAAGCCGGCATCAAGAGCCGGCTTTAACCTTAGGGCATTTCGTCTATTTCTGACTCTTCTTTAGGCGGAGGAATCAGATCCTCCTTCGTAATCTTGAGTGCCAAAAGCAGATTCGCTGCGACATAGATTGAAGAGTAGGTACCAATCACAACACCCGCCAGCAGCGCAATCGCAAAGCCACGGATGGTCTCACCACCGAAGACCAACAGCGCAACCAATACGAGCGCCGTGGTTAAAGAGGTCACCAATGTACGGCTCAACGTCTGCGACAGCGAGCTGTTCATTATCTCAAGTGGACCACCTTTACGCATGATGCGGAAGTTTTCACGGATACGGTCATAGACAACAATCGTATCGTTCAACGAGTAACCGATCACCGCAAGCACCGCCGCCAAGACCGTTAGATCGAAATCCAACCGCATGATCGAGAAGAAGCCGAGCACGATGGTCACGTCGTGAACCAAGGCCAAAACAGCACCAAGAGAGAACTTAAATTGGAAACGGAAAGCAAGGTAGACCATGATCATCGCGAGCGCCAGCAGCATGCCTAAGCCGCCCTGCTCGCGAAGCTCTTCACCGACCTGAGCACCGACATACTCGTTACGACGCAACTCGACAGCAGAACCATCGGCTTTTAGCGCCTCAACTACTTTGTCACCCAACTTAGGGTCGTGCGTCTCACCCAAGCGGATTAACACATCGGTACTAGACCCAAAGTTTTGCACGACGGCATCTTCATAACCCGCCGTCGACAGCTGCTGACGAATAAGGTTCAGATCCGCTGACTCTTCATAGCCCACTTCAACCAAGCTACCGCCTGTGAAGTCGAGACCAAAGCGAAGACCGTTAACCGCTAATGACGCGACTGATGCGATCATCAAAACGATCGAGAAGATACCAAGGGCCTTGCGTAGGCCCATGAAATTATAGAGTTTGTGAACTTCTGACATCTCTAGACCCCCTTACAGCTTGATCGACTTAAGTTGTTTGCGGCCATACACCAGATTCACCATCAGGCGAGTCACAAGGATGGCTGTAAACATTGAGGTCAAAATACCGACTGACAGTGTAATCGCGAACCCTTTCACCGGCCCCGTACCCATCGCAAATAGGATCAACGCTGCGATCAATGTCGTGACGTTGGCATCCAAAATCGTTGTGAAGGCACGTGCAAAACCGGAGTGAATCGCTGACTGCACCGGCATGCCGACTTTAAGCTCCTCTTTGATGCGCTCAAAGATCAGCACGTTGGCATCTACCGCCATACCGACGGTCAAAACAATACCCGCGATACCCGGCAGGGTCAGAGTGGCCGATAGAATCGACATAACCGACACCAGCATCACCAGGTTAAGTGTCAATGCAATGTTGGCGATTAAACCAAATACACGGTAGTAAGCCAGCATAAAGAGCATCACCACAGCGAAACCGATTTGAACGGACGTCAAACCAAGCTCGATGTTTTCAGCACCCATCGATGGACCTACGGTACGCTCTTCGACGAAGTAGATAGGTGCTGCTAGTGCACCAGCGCGTAGCAACAGCGCCAACTCAGACGCTTCTTGCGGGTTATCTAGACCGGTAATACGGAAACTAGAGCCCAACGCACTCTGAATCGTTGCAAGGGAGATGATCTTCTTCTCAACGTATGGCACACGTTTTTCAACCTGCTGACCATCAACCGTCTCAGTCACCATACGCGCTTTAAACTCGACAAACAGAACCGCCATGCGACGTTGAATAGCATCACGCGTCGTGCGGTTCATCAGCTGTCCCCCTTTGGAATCAAGGCTGATCGATACCTGAGGCATGCCGTTCTCATCGAAGTTCGACTGCGCATTAGAGACGCTAGAACCGGTAATGATGACATCGCGCTCAAGGTTCGCTTTACGGTTCCCGTCCGAACGGAAGGAGTATGTCTCAGTCAGCGCACGAGAGGTGTCAGGTTTTGCTTCAAGACGGAACTCTAGGTTAGCCGTTTTACCAATAATACGTTTCGCGGCGGCCGCATCCTGAATACCCGGCAACTGAACCACGATACGGTTACGACCTTGACGCTGTACAAGCGGCTCAGCCACACCCAGTTCGTTGACACGATTACGCAGCGTTGTCAGGTTCTGCTTAACGGCATAATCTTCAATATCACGCAGTGTCTGCTCACTCAAAGAGATCTGAAGGCTTGAGTAGCCCTCTTCATCCAGGTCAGTAATCAAAAACTCCTGGTAGCTCTTTCTGAGCAGCGAAGAGGCCTCATCACGGGTGGCAGCATCGGCAAAGCGAACCGCTAGCGTACCATCATCCAGAGTCTCTACTTGACGGTAACGCAGACGCTCTTTACGCAGGTTGGATTTGATCTCACTGACGTACACTTCAAGACGCTGAGAGACGGCAGTCACCATATCCACTTCTAGCAGGAAGTGGACACCACCACGAAGGTCCAGACCCAGTTTCATTGGGCCGGCACCGATGTCTGTCAGCCAGCTAGGTGTCGTGGGTGCTAGGTTTAAAGCTACGGTGTAATTTTCACCCAGGATACGGCCGATCACTTCACGGCCACGTAGCTGAGCATCACCATCGGCAAAGCGGATCAGACCTTTACCCTCTTCTGCTTCAAGCGATTTGTACTCGATCTGGTTGTTATCCAGAGCAGCCGTCACGCGAGCAAGAGTGCGATCATCCACTTTAAAATCTTGTTTGGAACCCGACACTTGAACCGCAAAGTCGTCAGGGTATAGGTTTGGCATAGCGTAGATAGCTGCGAACAAAAGTGTCACAACAATCATCAAGCTTTTCCAAAGGGGAAAACGATTGAGCATTACAGGCCCATCCTTTTAAAAACAGAAAAGCGCCGTTACCGTTCAGTAACAGCGCTGTAAGCAAGGTCGATTAAATACCTTTAATAGTGCCTTTTGGCAGTTCAGACGCAACGTGAGTCTTCTGGAACTTAAGCTCAACACCTTCTGATACTTCAAGTGCAATGTAGTCGTCAGATACACGAACAACCTTACCGATGATACCGCCAGCAGTGATCACTTCATCACCTTTAGCAAGACCAGAAACCAGTGCTTTGTGCTCCTTCTGACGTTTTGCTTGTGGGCGCCACATGAAGAAGTAGAAGATCAAACCGAAACCCAGTAGGAAAATAAGGTTAAACATACCTGGATCGGTAGCACCAGCTGCACCTTCAGCGTAAGCAGGTGAAATAAAGAAGCTCATTAAAAGCACTCCTGTAACATCATTTATATAAGTTTATTTAAGTCATTCAGCCAACGCTGGCGTTTCCATGCCACGTCGACGGTAGAACTCATCTACGAAGGCGGTCAATGTACCCTGTTCAAGGGCTCCACGCAAACCTGCCATCAAGTCTTGGTAGTAGTGCAAGTTGTGAATCGTATTCAACTGCGAGCCCAGAATCTCGCCACACTTATCAAGGTGGTGCAGGTAAGATCGACTGAAGTTCTGACAGGTGTAACAACCGCACTCCGCATCCACTGGTCCAATATCTGTTTTATGGGACGAGTTACGGATTTTTACAACCCCTTCACGGGTAAATAAAAAGCCGTTTCGTGCATTTCGAGTTGGCATGACACAATCGAACATATCAACCCCACGACGCACCCCTTCCACCAAATCTTCAGGCTTGCCCACACCCATCAGATAACGTGGCTTATCTTCCGGCATCTTATGAGCCAAATGATCCAACACTTTGATCATCTCATGCTTAGGCTCACCCACCGACAGACCACCAATGGCATAGCCGTCAAAGCCAATATTGGTGAGCCCCTCTAGAGATTCATCACGCAGGTGTTCATACATACCACCCTGCACAATACCGAACAACGCCGAGGGACTGTCACCGTGCGCATCTTTAGATCGCTGTGCCCATCGCAGAGAGAGACGCATAGAGTCAGCCGCCTCCTGCTCAGTGGCAGGGTAAGGTGTACACTCATCAAAAATCATAACGATGTCAGACCCTAGCTTGCGCTGTACTTCCATCGAGACTTCGGGGCTGACAAAGACCTTGTCACCATTCACAGGCGATTGAAAAGAGACGCCCTCTTCTGTGATCTTGCGCATTTTACCTAGGCTAAATACCTGGAAGCCGCCTGAGTCAGTCAGTATCGGTTTATCCCACTGCATAAAGTCGTGAAGATCGCCATGAAGTTCGATCAGATCGGTACCAGGACGTAACATCAGGTGGAATGTATTACCCAATAAGATATGAGCACCTGTCGCCTCGACATCACGCGGCAGCATGCCCTTGACGGTTCCATAGGTACCCACAGGCATAAATGCAGGGGTTTCGACCTCACCACGCGGGAAGGTCAAACGACCACGACGCGCTTTACCTTCGCTCGTAATCGTCTCAAATTTCATAAAACAGTGACGGCTCATCTACTTTCCTGCTTAACCTTGGGTGTTGCGCGTTAAGAACATCGCATCACCGTAACTAAAAAATCGATATTTCTGTTCAACGGCCTCTTTATAAGCCGCCATGGTCGTTTCATACCCCGCAAACGCAGAGACCAACATCAACAGTGTCGACTCCGGTAGGTGGAAATTGGTGACCAGAGCATCCACCACTTTGTATTGATAGCCTGGGTAGATAAAGATCTGCGTATCGCCAAAGGTTGGCTCAATACGCCCTGATTGGGCTGCTGATTCAAGCGAGCGCACACTGGTCGTGCCCACCGCAATGACTCGATTACCCCTCGCCTTGGCCGCGTTTACGGCATCACATACCGATTGATCGACCTCGATGTACTCGGCATGCATCTCATGGGTTTTAATGTCATCCACCTTAACCGGACGAAAGGTACCCGCGCCGACATGCAGAGTGACAAATGCACGCTCTACACCTTTAGCTTCTAACTTAGCGATCAACTCATCATCAAAGTGCAGACCCGCTGTTGGCGCTGCGACCGCGCCGGGCTTTTTGTTGTAAACAGTCTGATAACGTTCACGGTCAGAGAGTTGATCCTCACGTTTGATGTAAGGAGGCAACGGTATGTGGCCGACACGCTCTAGCGCTTCAATGATCGACTCTTCAATATCAAACTGCAGATCGAACAGGCCATTATCACGACCTACCACCTCTGCGTTTATACCACCCTCAAACTGCAGCTTAGCGCCCTCTTTAGGAGTACGACTGGCACGCAAATGAACAAGGGCGCGCTTCTCACCGATGACGCGCTCTACCAACAACTCAACCTTACCGCCACTCTCCTTCTGCCCAAACAGACGTGCCGGAATTACCCGAGTATCGTTAAAGACCATCAGATCACCAGGTTCGACCAGATCGAGAATGTCGCCAAACGAGCCATGCACACGTTCACCCGTATTCCCATCGACCTGCAACAGGCGACTGGCGGTACGTTGTTCTAACGGGAAGTGTGCGATCAACTCTTCAGGCAGATCAAAATCAAAATCACTAAGCTTCATAGATACCGAGCGTTAAAATTGCGGGGCGCAAATATTAACAAAATCTACTTAAAAACGTCACAGAAGATTGACCTATTCTGAAACCCGCTTATAATGCGCCACACTCTCTGCCGGTGTGGTGGAATTGGTAGACACGACGGATTCAAAATCCGTTGCCTATAAAGCGTGTCGGTTCGAGTCCGACCATCGGTACCAATATCTTGTTGGTAAATATTGAGAGTATGTAGCTAAAATGCACGAATACGCAGGTATCGTGCATTTTTCATTTCTGCCATATTAAAATATCTTTCTTAGCACACTCGGTGCACACTTTTTTAGAGCTATTGCTCGCTATTTTTACGACGCTATAATCCATTTATATCCACTAAAAAAGTGCGAAAAAATGGCTGAAATGGTTACAGTAATTCCTGGACTGATCGTGCTTTATCGACGTTCACGCAGTGCGCGATGGCAAGCACGGATTAAAATTGAAGGCGAATGGATTAGACGAAGCACTGGCTCAGCAGATATCGATGAAGCTCGTGAGAATGCACTAGATATTCGTACGGAATTAAAAACACACGTTAAAAATAATCTACCACTAACAACAACCAAATTTCGTGCTGTCGCAGAAAATGCAATTAAACGCATGGAAAATGAACTCGCTAGCAGACGTGGCAAGGTTGTTTACAAAGATTACATCTCCGCTCTTCGCAAATATCACATTCCATACCTTGGAAAATTCAACATCAATCAAATCACAAACGAACGCTTAGACGGTTTTGATGATTGGCGACTAGAGCAAATGGGCAAAGCTGAAATGTCCAAAAGTACTCACAACACACATAACAGTGCATTGAATAAAGTATTTCAGCTAGCGCTCGACAGAGGCTGGATGAAGCCAACTGATGTTCCAAGCTTTCGTGTTGCTGGTATCAAATCAAATAGCCGCCCTACTTTTACCCGTGCTGAATACGCAAAACTTACACGAAGTCTTCGCTATTGGGCTGAAAGCGGATTTGTAGATGCAACAACCAGTACTAACAAATTTTTGGTTGGTGAGCGTAAGCCTAAGCAAACAACAGCAGAAATACGTGAGCTTTTACGTGATTACGTTCTGATCCTTGCGAATACAGGGATACGCCATGGCACTGAGATGACAAATCTTAAATGGAAACATTTGGATTGGTATGTAAATGAAGCTGGCGAACGATTTTTAGAGATTACAGTGGATGGAAAGACTGGAAACAGACAGCTGATAGCTCGCCATGTCGCCATACGTTATTTCAAGCGTATTCAAAGCCGTTTTCCTGAGTTAGCAGATATGACGTTCGATCAACTGCTAAAAAAACGCGTGGATAAGCATGTCTTCAGACTGCGAAGTGGTGAGCAAACTAAACAGCTCAACAAAAACTTTGAGCAGTACCTTACCAAAATGGATCTGCTGTATGGCACAACCAGTGACAAGATGCCGAGAACCCTTTATTCACTTCGACATTTCTATGCAACACGAATGATCCAACAAGGCATCAGCTTAGCCATCATTGCAAAACAAATGGGAACTAGTGTTGGGATGCTTGAGAAGTTCTACAGTAAGTTTATCCCTCACATGAGTGCTCAAACGTTAGCTGGGGAGCGATTTGATGAGACAGTTTTAGCTAACTAGCTTCCTACAGAATAAAACCTAAAAAGTATACTTGTAAGATTTAATAGAACTGTTGTTTAATAGATCTAAGCCATCCAGATAGACAGGGACAGTTAATCTGAATGGCCTTTTTCATTCTCGCAGAGTCAATGCAGTTTATGGGGCTTGTTTGTTAAACAGCCCCCTTTTTTTAGGACGTTAAAGCTGCCTTTTTTCTAATAGCTCGCCCAAATTGAGCTTGCTGCTCGATAAGTGGGTCCAACTCACCTTTCTCTGCTGCCTCTTTTATTTTTATAAGCGTTTCACTCACAGCACTCTCATCTGCAAGCTCGATGGCGTTCTTACCTTTGGCAAACTCTAATGGCTTGCTTCCATATCGGACAACAAGGTTAATCTGTCCGTTTATAGATTTAGCCCACCAGCGTTTAATTCGCTTAGGAACATCAATCTTACGTTGATTACCTTCAGCATCTGTTACCCATTTGGTTTTCATTGGCAGATAGCTTGGGTCATTAGCCAGTTTAATCTGTTCTTCAATCTTAGCGATTAGTTTTCTTCGACGAGCAATAACTGGATCGCTATTACTAGCAGCGCTAAATGTGACAAAGCTTAGAGTGTTTAGTATGGTCATATTAATCTCCTTTTGCGTACAAAAAACAATGTACTTTCAGAGATTCGAAAAGGTCATCCGAAGATTTGAAAATTACTCCATTAATTTACTGGCGAAACTGACTAGAGAACGAAAACATGGCTATTTCCTACCGTAACGGTGTACTTCATCTTAAGGACGTTTCTATAGAAAACCCATTAGTGTCTGAGTACATAGAATCCTTGCCAGCCACAGAGCGTGAAGAAGCCGTCATACGTGCGCTTGGTATTGGAGTAATGGCTGAGCTTAAGGGTGAAATCAGTCACTTCCTGCACGAAACTGAGGGACAATTAGGTAGACACCTTTCTAGTCTTAAATCCCTCTACGAGCTTCGTAGCATGCGCTTCCAAACTGCTGGCAAAGGTGAAGACGCAGAGCAGCAAGTTATGGATGTATTAAACGAATTTAAAGAGAAAGCTGGCTTTAATGATGACCAAGTCATAGATCTATCTCGCGTTACAGGACAAATACCACGCAACAAAACGGGTGATGTGCTTGTAGAGGTTAATGGCAATTCTGAAACAGCGATTGGAATAGAAGTTAAACTGGATAAAGGAGTAAAGCTTGGAGAAATTCTAGAGCGGGATCCTACAGCCAAGTCTGACACTGCAGTAAGCCAGTTACTGGAGACTGCTGCAAATAGAAATACAGCTATAAATATCATCGTTTTTGACGAAGACTCTGTTGACGCGACAGTTTCAAAACAGTGTGTTGACGGGGTTCGTTATCTTGGTGGAATTGGTTTTATTGTTATTGTAAGTACTCGTCGAAATGATTTTAGAACCCTAGCTCTCGTATACCTCCTTGCACGTGATTTAGTTTTAGCAGCACCCAAGCAAGCAATAGCCGACCATCATGTGTTAGAGCGCATCGTTGAGCGCCTTGTACTGGTTCTAAATGACTATTCGACAACTCGTAAAGATGCAGAAGCCATAATTAAAAGTGCCAAAAAAATCATCACTCAATCCGAACGCACACTGCTTTTAGCCGAAAATACTCGTGATTACTTGAAGAGTTATTTGACAACTGGCGAGCTTAGTAGAGAACAGATGTTGGAGTTCTACCAAGCTCGCGGTATTGCTGAGTTAATGAAAGAGTTTGAGTAAAAGAAGTTTTCATCATTTATTATTCTTCACTAAACGTTTCGTAAGCGACTAAAGCGTGTTGATCAGGATCAAAGTAGTCGTCTTGATCGGTTTCCTCGCTAAAAACATTGAATGTTCCCGATCGGTCGAAAGGACTGTCGACCTCATCTAGATCGAGGTCAATTGGTAAACCTCTCCCAGATAATAATTGACGGAATTGCTCCGCAGCTTCCTCCGGACTGTTAGCCTCCATTTCATATGTGTATGCATATTCCTGCGTAGTGTACATATTTCCCGAAATTATGTAGGTTGCCATAGAACAAGTTCCTGTTTGGTAGATAAGTTATATTATAGAATTTGAGTAGATAAAAAATCCGCTTTAGTAGTCCCCAGTATTGAGTTCGTATATTTCTAGATTAGGAAAAAGAATACGTAACTCATCTTGAGTATCATCAATATTTTCTGCCCAAACACCTAAATTCCATATGTGGTTTTGTATTTCTTCCTCACTTAACTCTAAATCTTCATCCTCAAAGAAGTAATATCCATCGTTTGTGGGACCATCATCCAACAGTTCTTGAAGCATTTCCTCATTACCTGGAGTGTTATCGATGTTTGCAAACTCTTGACCTCTCCCCCAAAAACTAGACCATGACCTCGATGAGATTTCCATTTAACCTAAAGGGATGGAGATCTCGATATGAAGAAGCGTTACACCGAAGAACAGATCATTAAGGCGATCAAAGAGCATGA